>JAQVHS010000014.1 GCA_028696075.1 Candidatus Gastranaerophilales bacterium | reverse complement strand
ACTGACACAAACTTAAATGCACAATTTAAAGTTGGTTCTGATACGACCAAAAGATTATTTGGTAAAAAAGCAAGAGGAGCTTGGCTTCCTGAGTGTGCGTATCGTCCGGCTTACAAATATATTGATAAAAACGGTAATGAGCAATGGCGCAGCGCTATTGAAGTTACCCTTCAAAATAATGATATAGAATATTTCTTTACAGAATCACATGTAATCGAAGGTGGAGTGTCAGTTGGGAACAGAAGAGTTATAGGGGTTTACGGAAACATCGAATATATTCCCCTTCCAGCACGTGCGGCAACTGGTTGTTCTACTTACGAAGCCTATTGGTTACCTGATGCTCAGGTAGCAGTGATGGGCAGAAATGACAGAGCAGGCTACCAAGTTTGGTCGGCGGCAGATGGATATCCGGGGGATGGATGTTTCCGTGAATTTCATAAAAAAGATGCGAATTCCGGCATGCATTACTGGAGAGTTACAAGCCCGACTACGGACTTAGGCGATAAAATGCTTTATGATCCTGTGCTTGCAATGTCAAAAATCAATGAAAATTCTGACCACTACACTACGCTGTTGTATCATTTGCTAAATGATTACAAAAATTCTACGGGTGAAGACGGTTTGGTAATGGTTTCATTCGATACCGAACTGTTCGGACACTGGTGGTTTGAAGGAATTGAATTTATTAAACAGGTAGTAAAAAAACTTGCAACTTATCAAGCTGATACTGTCGAAAGATATACTGCAAGTGAATATCTGGATAAACATCCGCCGAAAAAAGCTATTGCTATCCCTGAAAGTTCTTGGGGGCAAGGCGGACATTTCTGGGTATGGCAGAATCAACAGGTTGAATGGATGTGGCCCATTATCCATGCTTGCGAAAAACGCATCATAGAAATTGTTGCAAAATACGAAACACAACCTGAAGACAAGCTTCTTCTAAGAGCGTTAAATCAGCTTGCAAGAGAAAATCTGCTTATCCAAAGCAGCGATTGGCCGTTCCTTGTTACCACATGGCAAGCCAGAGACTATGCAAGAGATAGATTCAAAGAACACGTTGAAAGATTTGAAACTATCGCTGATATGATAGAATCAGGTCATATAGACAATGATAAATTAGTACAAATCGAAGCGGTAGATAATTGTTTCAGTGAAATAGATTACAGAATTTATTCACCTATTGAAGAAGGCAAAATTCCTCAACAAGAAGCAAAATTAGCGCCCCTGTACGTTGAATAATAAATTATTACATTATTATAGGAAGAGGCTGTTTTTATAAGCAGCCTCTTTTTTGAAATATTGAAATTTATCCAAATCGCTAAATTATTTTTCTACTGCAAACAAATGAGATTTTAAAAAAACCTGTAAAGTTTTGCCAAAAAATGCCGATTAATAATGCGTAGACTTATGGATAAGTCTAGTAAGAACGGACTCATACTCAACATTATCAAAAAGGAATTTGTAGTGAAGAATGTTTATGTCAAGGATGGCAGATTATTCATCGAGCCAAGAGGGAACTTTAACGCAGAAAAAACCGTTTACGAAATAGAGCAATTAGCGCAAGAAACCGAAAATTCAAATATTTCTTTGGATTTAAGAGGGTTTAACATGTTTGTTGCTTTGAGGATAGGAATTTTAGCATCGACTACAATTTTTATCAGCAGCATTAATTCAAGTTTTGAAATTATTGTAGATTCTATGGAAACTAAGAAATATCTGGATTCTTTAGCGCTTTCAAACTTACAAACAAAGTTCAGCATGCCCCAACAAAAACTGGCTTTAGCGTGCCGTTAGGTACTTTCGGTTGCTTTCAATGAATTTAACGGCAGTATCTACGGGTACAGCGAAGCCTATTCCAATATTAGATTTGTTATTATCAGGGTTATAGATTGACTGATTGATACCTATAACCTCGCCTTCGGTATTAAGCAAAGGACCGCCGGAGCTGCCGGGGTTAATAGCTGCATCTGTCTGAATTTTATTTCTGGCAGCGTCAACTCTGCTTACGATACCTGTAGTTAACGTATTATTGAACCCAAACGGGTTGCCCAGCGCCAAGACTTTTTGCCCTACTTTAACTTTGCTTGAAGAACCGAATGTAATAGGGGTCAGGGGTTTTTTAGCGTTGATTTTTAAAATCGCCAAATCATTGCCTTCGCCTACACTTTTTATAATTTTAGCATCCAAAACAGAACCGTCGCTTAAAGTTACTTTTATTTCATTAACGCCGTCAATAACATGTCTGCTTGTTAGGATATAACCTTCGGGGTTGATGATACAGCCTGTTCCGCTTGAAAACTCTTCTTCTGTAATAGCCCCGTCAACCGCTACAATGCAAGGGTTTATTTTTTCGTAGATAGAAATATTAACAATCTCATCGCCGCTAAAAGCTAATGCAGGACTTATCGGCGAAAAGGCTAAACTTACACTCAGAAGGCAAACGCTGAAAATGCCTTTAAAAACACTTGTTCTCAAATTACTCATAATCCACTCCTAATATGTTCTTGAAATTGTTATCAATAATTTAAACATTTTTCATTGTTTAATTAATTGCCCGAACAGTTAGTTAGAAGAATAATATGAAAAATTAAATCTAAAATGAATTTTTTTAAAAATTCATAGTTCGCCGTCCTTATCGAAGGTGAATAGCATCCTATTCTATAGCGTCAAGCCTGCTTTGATTTGTTTTTTACATTTGATTTTTGATTCTATATCCCATAAATTAATTAATTCATCTTTTTTAATTGCATTAAATATAATCTTGTATAAAATATATGCTTTTCAACTTGTAAACCGATTGTTAAATCCCCACAAAATTGCTAATATAAGCTTATGTTTTTAGAAAACCTTTCAAATTACATAGATTATCTTTATTTGGAACGGGGACTTGCTTCTAATACAGAAGAAGCTTATCGCCGTGACCTTGTTGAGTTTATTGATTTTTTAGACTCTAATCAAATTGCTTCGTTTGATGAAATTAAACGTACTGATATTAATTTGTATATAAGGGAATTGAGGAAAAAAGAGCTTGCTCCCGCTTCAATAACAAGAAAAATAGCTTCTTTAAGAAGCTGGTTTAAGTGGATGATGGGTCAGAACATAATCAAACATGACCCTACGGTTTCGCTTGAACATCCCAAATTAAGCAAGCGTTTGCCTAAGGTTATATCCGTTGCGGAAGTGGATTTGCTTTTGGAATCACCTTTGAATATTCTTGAGAAAACTATTTTTGAAGTATTATACGCTACAGGTTTAAGAGTAAGCGAAATCACGAGTTTAAGACTTGATAGTATTAACCTGAAACACAGCTACATCAAATGTTTTGGCAAAGGCTCAAAAGAACGGCTGGTTCCTATGGGAAAAGTCGCCAAAACGGTTTTGACAGCCTATCTTGAACATCGGGCGGAAATACTGGCTAAAACAAATAAAGAAACTTCGTTTATTTTTATCTCGGAAAAAGGCAAAAAAATAACCCGTCAGGATATTTATAATTTGATAATCGATGCAGGTCAAAGGATTTTGCAAAAGCATATTACACCTCATACTTTGAGGCATAGTTTTGCAACACATATGCTTGAAAACGGCGCTGATTTAAGAGTGGTACAGGAGCTGTTGGGGCATAGTGATGTTGCCACAACACAGCTTTACACCCATGTAAGCAAAAAACGGCTTAAAGAAGTTTATTTTTCTATTAATAAATAATTCGCTTCATTTCTTTACCTCTTAAACTCAATCTCAGCTTCTCAACTTCTTTCCTATGGATTGCTTCAAATGCTTGCGCATTTTCGCAATGACGGCAAAATAACCTCTTCACCTCTTAAACTCAATCTCAGCTTCTCAACTTCTTTCCTATGGATTGCTTCAAATGCTTGCGCATTTTCGCAATGACGGCAAAATAACCTCTTCACCTCTTAAACTCAATCCCAGACTCCCAGCTTCCCAGCTTCTTTCCTATGGATTGCTTCAAATGCTTGCGCATTTTCGCAATGACGGCAAAATGACCTCTTCACCACGTAAACCATTACATTTCAAGGAAGTTTTGCAAAATCAATTTCCCGTCTTGGGTCAGGATTGATTCGGGATGAAACTGCACCCCGTAAACAGGATATTCTTTATGCTTGATTGCCATATTGACCCCGTCTTTGGTTTGGGCAATGTTTTCCAAGACGTCGGGGATGTTTTCAACCGCAAGAGAATGGTATCTTGTTGCCTGAAAACCGTTTTGAAGTCCTTTAAAAAGTTTGTTTTCTTTGAAAAAAATCTCTGAAGTTTTACCATGCACAGGCGGGTGTGCTTTTGTAATTTTTGCTCCGAAAAATTGTGCGATACACTGATGCCCCAGGCAAACACCGAGGATTTTTTTTGTTTTATAAAATTCTTCCGCAACTTTTAAACTAATTCCTGCGGTGTCAGGATTTCCCGGTCCGGGAGAAATTATAATGCTTTTAAACCCGATTTTTTTTAGTTCGTTGGCTGTTATCTCGTCATTTTTAAACACCTTAGGCTCGCAGCCAAGCTCCAAAAGATATTGTACAATATTGTATGTAAAGGAATCATAATTGTCGATTAAAATCATATAAGTTTAACCTCCTTTAATCCTCTCACGGAATTTGCACAGTAAATTTTATCTGCTTTTAGCAAGTCTTCTCTGTACAATATTTTTTCTGCACATTTGTTTTCGTTGAGGAGTTTTTGGCGGTAAATCCCGTTTAAAAGTCCGCAATCCAGGGGCGGGGTGTATAAAATACCGTTAATTTCAAGAAAAATATTTGTTCTTGAACCTTCTGTAAGTTCGCGTTTTTCGTTAAAGTAAATTTCATCGTAAATTTGTGAATAATTAACGCTGTAATACGGTCTGAACGTTGTTTTGAAGTACAAAAACTCATCTTGAGAATTGACAGTTTTGTCAGAAATTTTTATTTTGTCGATACTGTTGTCTGTAATTTTTTTGTATTCTATTTTGACATATCCTTTTTGGCTTAGCAAAATCCTTGCCATACAGTCGTTTTCAAGGTTCAATTTTATCCGATTTCTATCAAAAGGCACGCTATAATATTTTGCCGCTGCTTCCATTCTTTGCAAATGTTCTTTTTCAAAAAGAGCCGTTTTGTTTTGTATGCGGATTGTTTCAAGAATTTCAAAATCGGGGGTTAAAAACTTAGCTTTTGTGATAGTTTCCTCCCATTCGTCTTTTGCGGTAGAGTCCCAAACAACAGCACCGCCAGAGCGATACCTGAAAATATTTTCGCCTGTGCTTTTTTGCAAAATTCTTATAGGAACATTAAATAAAGCTCCCTGAGGAGAAATCAGTCCTATAGCTCCGCAGTAAATATCTCGTTGACCGATTTCAAGCCTGTCAATAATATTCATTGTGCTGATTTTTGGCGCACCTGTAATAGACCCGCAGGGAAAAATAGCCTCGAATATTTCCAACAGAGAGGTGTCATCTTTTAAATCGGCTTCTACCTGCGAAATCATTTGGTGCAAAGTCGGATAAGTTTCAACCGCAAATAGTTTCGTTGCTTTAACGCTTCCTGCCACAGCTATTTTGCCGAGGTCATTTCTTAAAAGGTCTACAATCATTGTATTTTCGGCGCGATTTTTCTCATCATTCTGCAAAAATGTTTTCAACGCCAAGTCCTCTTTTTCGCTTAAACCTCTTTTAACCGTACCTTTCATGGGTTTTGTTATTATGTGGTTTTTATTATCCAGTTCAAAAAACAGCTCAGGCGAAAAACACAAAACTGTATCGTATTTATTCTTTAAAAAAGCGCAGTAGGGGGTTTTTTGCCTGTACAGAAGATGGTTGAACAGTTCAAAATCATCGCCCTGATACTTTACCGGAAAATCGTGGGTAAAATTAACCTCGTAAGTATTGCCTTCCTGAATTTCGTATTTTATTTTTTCAATTTTTTCTTTATATTCGCTAAAACCCATAACAGGCTTGGGGTTTATATAAATATTTTCCGCTTGTTTCGGGATAAAGTTTTCATACTTTTCAAAAACTTCAAAATAGAGCAGAGGCGCTTTGCTTTGCAATTGTTTTTTCAGAAAAATTTCTTTGGCTTCATATCTTATATATCCCAGCAAGAAATGTGTTTGGCGGTATTTTTCTATTTTTTTAAAAGCTTCCGCAAACTCTTCGTTATTAAAAGCTTCAATTGTTTCCGATTTATTTTTAAAAATTTTATCACCGAATATTTGCATAGTTATTTCAAATCTGTTAAAGCGGGAAAATCCTTCAACTCCAACTTAAAAACTGCCTCTGCGCCGAGGTCTTCAAATGCTATGACCTCTGATTTTGTAATACATTTTTGCAGCAGGCAGGCAGCTCCGCCCGTTACCGTAAAATACACTCCGCCATTGGCTTTTATAGCTGCGGCAGCTTCTTCGCTGCGCCCGCCTTTGCCTATTGTAGCCAAAACCCCTTTGCCGTAAAACACAGGAGCGTATTTATCCATTCTTGATGAAGTCGTAGGTCCAATCGGACCCGTGATTTCACCGGGTGCGCAAGGCGCAGGACCCGCATAAAAAATCACGGCATTTTTAAGCTCGAACGGTAATTCTTCGCCCTTATCCATCATTTCAAGAATTTTTTTATGCGCCGCATCTCTTGCTGTATAGACAGTTCCGCTAAGCAGTACATTCTGCCCTGCTTTTAAATTTTTAACAGCTTCTGTGTCTTGCAGATTAACGCTTACAAAATCCTTAGCGCTTAAATCAGGGAGGTTTTCAGCTTCAAAATCTTCATGCAAATAACTCACCGAATCGTCTTTGATTACAGCTGCCGCATGCCTTGCACTATGGCAGTTAACGCTTATTGCAACCGGCAAAGACGCCATATGGCAAGGAACGCTTAGAATATTAACCCCAAAACAGGTGCTGTTGCCGCCCAGCCCCATTGCACCGATGTTTGAAGCATTTACCTTGCTTAAAATTTCCCGCTCTAAGCTTTTGAAAGGTTCTTTTGCCTTTGATTGCAACGGCTCAAGCAAAGCAAGTTTTGATAAAATCATAGCTTTTTCGGATGTCCCACCAATTCCTATACCGAGCCTGATTGGCGGACAAGGCTGAGAGCCTGCTTTTTGGATTGTGTCCGCAACAAATTCTACTATCCCGTCTTTACCTTTGGCAGGTGAAAGCATACACAGCGCATTCATATTTTCGCTGCCTGCGCCTTTTACCATAACAGAGATTTTAAGCTCGTCAGAATAATCGTGGATAGTGTAAATAACAATAGGGGTGTTGGTTTTTGTATTTATTCTGTCAAAAACCGCATCCGATACGATGGATTTTCGGTAAAAGTTTTCCGTATAAGCTGCTGCAACTGCTTCATTAATAACTTTTTCCAAATCATCTTCAAAAATAATATTCTTTCCTATATGCAAAAATACGCTCACAATCCCCGTATCCTGACAAAGCGGACGGTTGGTGTCTTTTGCGATTTTTGCGTTTTGAAGAATTTGCAGGAGTGTGTTTTTTGCATTTTTATTTGTTTCGTTTTTATAAAGCGCCAAAAGAGCGTTGTAAACTTCCTTGCCAAGAGCAGTGTTAGCTGTTATGCAAAGGTCTTTAATAATTTTTTGCAATGTGGAAGTCTTTATAATATTCATTAAATTAGTCACCGATAATTCTTACGTAGTAACCTTGATTTCTGAGTGATTTGGCAAATTCGTTCGCAGTGTCGGGAGTTTTAAAAGACGCTACCTGCAAGGTAAATTTGTCATTGTACATTTTTATGAACGGAGGTTCGCTGAATTGATTTTTTATTTGTTCCAGCGCGGTTTGTGCTTCCTGTTTGGAATTATAACTGCCTATAACTACTTTTATGTTGAGGGGAGATTTTGAAACAGGCTCTTTCTTGAAAGGTATTTCTTCTGTTGGTTCCCCTTCAATGCTTGTAGTTTCTTCTTCTTGAGCATCTTTTTTCTTAAATTTTTCGTTATATTCCGTGAACTTTGAATTTTTTACTTCTTCGGGGGTATAAAAGAAGGATACTTCCATAGCAGGGTCAACATCTTCTATATTTGATGGAATATTGTTGATTTTGTCATTATCCTGCATTGCAATAAAGCGAAGTCTGTCGTCGACCGTTCCTTTTTCTTCTTCACCGGTTGTTTGGGTGTCATCTTCAAATTGAGGCACCTGTACAAACGAATCCAAAACCAAAGCCCCTATAGCGGTAAAAAGTACCATTAACAAGGCAAAAGTAATCAAAAACATGTTTGTTAACTTTCTTTTTTCTTCCGGACTTGGTTTTTTTTTGTTTTTGGGTTTTTCCACTCTAATAAACTCCTCTTACCTTGCAAGAAGCATCGATTATTTGTTCACATTCCAAGATATACTTGTTCATAACATCTTCGGCTATTTGTTTGATATTTTCCAATTGCATATCAGATATAAGGCTGGCAATTTTAACAGGGGCATTGCCTGATACTACATTTACACCTATATGCATTAAAACGGAAGTAATAGACTTGGTGCATATAGAAACGCTTAACTTGCCGCCGTTATAAAATAAATCATCACCGTTTCTTGTGATTTTATTATCTTTAGGCAAATAGGATAAAATCACATCCCGTAAAATACACATAAACAGACGCTGCCTCACCACTCCTTCAACAAGCGACATGTTAAAATGCTCTATTATGAAGTGCAGCATTCTGTCGCTATAAATCGGGCAGTTATTAAGATAGTCCTCAATATCTACCATTTCGTCTATTTTTACATCACAAGGACCTGTAAAAGAAACCATAGCATCGCCTTTAATCCAATAATTTTTATAAATCCATGACGGAACTAGTTGGCGGCCCGTGTATTCTATTTCTTTATCTAAAAAACGGCTTTTCATACTATTACTCCTTAGTTGAACAGTAAGTTAACAATATCAAATAAATTTTCTCTTTCAAGTCCCCTTTTTAAACGCAGACAGGATTCGCATTTTCCGCAGTGTAGAGGATTGGTGCTATAACAACTCCTGATAAGTTCAAACGGGAATTTTAATTCCTTTGCTTTTTGTATTATCTGATATTTTTCTAAATCGATTAAAGGCGCAACGACCTTTGGTTTACATAACGTTGATAACTCCAAACCTTTAGTCATTGCTGTTATAAAATCCTTTGAATTATCGCTGAAAGTTACGGCTTCTTCTTTATTCGCACCGAGTACAACGGCGCCGTAACCGAATGCATCACAATAGCAGCCTGCAATGTTTACAAAAAGCCCGTTTCTGTTCGGAACCCAAACGGCTTTTGCGCTTTTTCGTGCGGCTTCAAAATCATCCAGCTCTTCATTTTTTAATAACGGCAATTCACTATCCGCCGCAGTCAACGCATTGTTTGTTATTTTTTTCAGCCAATCAAGTTCTATGCATTGGAATTTTGCACCAAAATAATCTGCCAGTCTTTCAGATGAAAGTTTTTCGAACTCCGCTGATTTTTGTCCGTAGTCAAAAAACAAACACAAAATATCCGCGCCCGGATTGTCATTTCGTACCTGCGCTAAGCTTACAGCACTATCCAGCCCGCCTGATAAAAGTATTATAAACTTATTCATTCTCACCTGCGCTGTCTAATAATTCTGCCTCTTCTTCTTTTATGATGTTTTGAATTTCATCTTTGCAGCATTCCTGCAGGTGGGTTGAAGTGAGCAAAGACTTGATATAAGAACAACCTAAAAGTTCATACAGAGCAAAAATAGCTGTTCTTGCCACTTCTTCGTCTTTGTCTTCCAGCATATTTTCAATGAGAGGAATAACCCTGTCATCATCAATCTCAACCAATGCCTCGACCGCTCCGCACCTTATATATGAGGCATCATCCTCAAGCGCGTTTTTGAGCGCTTTTAATGACCGCTCATCACCATTGCTGCCCAGCCTGCCTAATGTTTCTATGATACGTTCTTTTAAAAATGTAAATTTATCAAACAACCCGTTTTTGTTCTCCAAAATATTTACAAGCGGGTCTACCGCCCGCATATCACCCAGCATTCCCAGCGCTTTGGCGGCGGATTCTCTTAAGTACATCGATTTTTCTTCGTCATCCGATACCAGGTTTATAAGCGGTGTAACAGCATAAGAACTTCCTATTTTGCCTAAAGCTTCGGCACACGCTAACCTTACTTTATAATGTTCATCTTTGCTGTTTAGTACGTACAAAAGCGGCAGCACCGCGTCGTTATTTTTAGAATTGCCTAAAGCATTGGCAATAGTGATTTTGAGTTGAATATACTTTTCATCGTTTTTGGATATATTTTTGCTCAAAAACAAATCTATCAGAATATCCATGGTTAAATCATTTCTGAACCTTGATGCCAGTTTGATAATATAGCTGAGTACCTCAGGATTTGTTTCCAAAGTCATAAAATAATTTAAAATAAGGATAAGTTTTTCTCTTTTGACTTTTTCAAGTTTTTGCAAAATCCTTATATGTTCGTGCGTAGGAAGCCCTTGAGCAATTTTAAATTGTTGCGCCAGTTCGTGAAGATTGTCATTTTTATTAGACATAGCAGACTTCTAGGTTAGGATACACCTATATGATTATATCAAAGATAAAGAAAATTCAACATATTTTTTATGTTTATGCTATTTTATTATTGTCTGATGTTATTCTGGCATGTGGCGAACGGTTAGAAGCAACAGCTGCCTTAGGGGTTGACCTTTTTGAGGGGTTGGTCTTTTTTAGGGGGTCAGGCTTTTTAAAGGGGGTCGGACTTTTTAAGAGGGTTAGGCTTTTTAGGGGTCAGGCTTTTTTATTAGGACACCGGTGTTTTGTTAAGATGTTGGTGTTTTATTAGGGGGTCGGACTTTTTAAGAAGGTTGGGCTTTTTAGGAGGTCAGGCTTTTTAAGAGGGTTAGGCTTTTTAAGAAGGTTGAACTTTTCATCAAAAAAGCGGACTTTTATCAAGATATTGGTACCTTATTAAGCCCCAAAGTTCCCAAAGGTTAACTGTTTCGTTTCATCTTATAACAACAGAACGTGTAATAATTATTTGAAAGGACAAATCATGCCAACAGCAACAATGGTAGAATTACTTGAAGCAGGTGCCCACTTCGGACACCAAACCCAAAGATGGAACCCCAAGATGAAAAAATATATCTATGGGGAAAGAAACGGTATTTACATTATTAACCTTGAAAAAACAACAGGTATGCTTGATAAAGCTTATGAAATCGTTAAAACCTATGCTTCAAAAGGTAAAAATGTAGTATTTGTAGGAACAAAAAAACAAGCGGTAGATGTTATAAAAGAAGAAGCACTGAGAGCAGGCGCTTTTTTCATTAACAGAAGATGGTTAGGCGGCACTCTAACAAACTTCGAAACTATCAGAACAAGAATCAACAAACTAAGAGAGTTAGAAGATTTAAAAGAACAAGGTTACTTTGAAAAATTGCCTAAAAAAGAAGCTGCTGCGCTAAACAAACAACTGGAAAAACTGCAGGCAACTTTAGGCGGTGTAAAAGAGATGAGAGGTATGCCCGACTTGCTTTTCGTTATCGACCAAAAGAAAGAACTCATAGCTATTAAAGAAGCTAATAAAATCAACATCCCGGTAGTATGCGTAGTTGATACAAATTCAGACCCTGACGGAATTGATTATGTTATCCCTGCAAATGATGATGCAATCAGAGCAATCAGATTAATTGCCTCAAAAATGGCAGATGCCGTATTGGAAGGCAAACAAATCAAAGAAGCAATGGGCGTAGATGCTATCTTGGAAAAACCTGAAAAGAAAACTAAAAAAGAAGTTAAAAAAATAGTTGAAACCACGGAAGAAATACAGGAAACTGTAGTTGAAACAGAATCTGAAACCGTAGTGATTGTTGAGGCAACAGAAACTACAGTTGAAGAAGTAACAGAAACACAAGAAGTTTAATAATAAAAAAGGATAAATAAAATGGAAATAACAGCATCATTAGTTAAAGAACTTAGAGAAAAAACAGGTGCAGGCATTATGGACGCTAAAAAAGCCTTAATCGAAAATAACGGCGATGTAGAAAAATCAGCCGAATATCTTCGTCAAAAGGGTATTGCATCTGCAGATAAAAAAATGAGCAGAATAGCAGCGGAAGGCTTGGTTGATTCATATATCGACGGTAGCGTAGGTGCTGTGGTTGAAGTTAACTGCGAAACAGACTTCGTAGCCAAAAACGATGACTTCAAGGCTCTTGTTAAAGACGTTGCAAAATTCGTAGCGTTAAATAATCCTGCTACAGTAGAAGAACTTTATGCCATCAAAACAGAAAACGGAACAGTGGAAGATTTAATAAAAGAAAAAATTGCTAAAATCGGAGAAAAAATTACCGTAAGAAGATTTGAAAGATACGAAGGCAACGTTGCAACATACGTTCACAACGGCAAAATCGGCGTTCTTTTAAATACAGACAAAACTGACAATGATTTAGCAAAAGATGTTTGTCTTCATATAGCAAGTAGTGCTCCCGAGTTCATCTCAAGAGAAGAAATCCCTTCATCAGTTATTGAAGAAGAAAAAAGAATTGAAATGGGTAAGGAAGACTTGGCGAAAAAACCTGAAGAAATCAGAGCAAAAATCGTTGAAGGCAGAGTTAATAAACTTATGGCTCAAAAATGTTTGCTTGAACAACCTTTTGTTAAAAATCCTGACGTAACTGTAGGACAATTAATCGAAGGTAAAATTAAACTTTTGAGCTTTGCAAGATTTGTACTTGGTGAAGGCTTGGAAAAAAGACAAGAAAATTTTGCTGATGAAGTGCAAGCACAATTAAGCAAATAATAATTGTTTAATAATAAAAAAGAGGGGTGTTTAGCCCCTCTTTTTGTGTAAGGAAGTTTGGAAGCTAAGAGGCTGGAAAGTTTAACTATACTGTCAGTAGGAGGCAAAGCCTCATGATGAGCCTTTCGGCTCATTTATAAATTAAGTTGCTAAAAACTGTCTTTGCGAGCGTAGCAAAGCAATCCAGTATTTTATAAATTGCCACAAAAATGCTACGCATTTTTTCGCAAAGACTTAATCTCTCTAAATATGAAAGGAACTGGTTGTGGGTTAAGATTGATCACCCAATTTTAGTTATCTATAAGGACATGATTGCCATTTATAGTTACCCAATGCCCATCATCACTACCTGAATTGTTGGAAGTATCATTAGACTTAGAGCCATTGGCATTAGATTTATCCTTCATTGGCATACCTTTGTCCTTTATTTGTTTCATAATTTCTTGTTTATGTAATTTGAATTCTTGTGAGGTCATTTTTTCAATCTCTTCTATTGTGTATATATGACCATTATAGTAACTATTCTCAAAAAGTCTTTTATCATTAAATGGATCTGTGATTAAGTCGCCTTTTTTCATTCTATTAACAACTTTTTGGGCAACAATGTCATCCATTTTATTATTCAATATTAAGTATTTTATTGTTATTGAATCTATTTCATTTTCTATTTCTTGAGCAATTTCACGTCCAATAGCATTATTCCATTTATCCATATTTTCTTCCTTAGGATTTTGTCCCGTTTTTCTTCCCTTGCTTTCATGCCAATCTCCCAAAAATTTACTTATTCCAGCCGTTGTCTTTAAAGCCAAGTCAGCCTGCATAAAAGTATGTTTAAATGCATCTGATTCATTGTTCCAAGTATCTTGTTTTCCTTTTCCTATTTTAAAACCATATTGTTTTTGATATTTTTTTGTTTTTTCATATATTTCATTTCCATATATTTTTGATGGGTTTAATTGATTAAAAAAATTTTTATTATTGTCCATATTTTCTCCATTTTATAGTATTATGAGTAAATGATAAATTTTAAAAAGTATATTTCACTAAATTTATTATCTTTATTAGGGCACTTATTTTTTATATTGTGCCTAGTAGTAGTCCTTTTCTTATTTCCACAAGCTTATAACTACGATGCTGCCAATTATCATTCTGAAGCATATACTCAATATGAGCTTTTTAATTATTTTTTTAAAATATATAATTTTACAGCACTTTTTGAATTATTTTTGTTATTAATTTTTATAACGGAATTTTTATTTTATAAATTAATCAAGAAGACTTATTTAAAAAGTTTTGAAAACAAAACTTTTGATAAAATTTATTCAGTTTTATTTTTTACGGGTATATTTTTTGCACTAATTCCTTTGTTATTATTTTTCCTACCGTTTTTCTAAACTACACCTCCTTCGAACATATAAATTTTTTAGCATATTTTAAAAAATCTACCAATAGGTTGGATTTAAAATGAACTTAATCATCTTGACAAAGTATAATGATAATATCACAATCTTAATGAGGAGGGATTATGAAAGTAGATATGACAACCCCAAAACATACACCGCTTTATCAAAAACATCTGGATTTAGGCGCAAGAATGGTAGAATTTGCCTCTTACTACATGCCTGTACAATACAGCGGCATTCTGGACGAACACAAATGCGTACGTGAAAATGCCGGAATTTTCGATGTATCTCATATGGGTGAAATATTTGTATCGGGCGAAGATGCGCTTGATTTACTGCAGCTTCTTGTCCCTCAGGATGTAGAAAAGTTATCGGCAAACAGAGCTGTATATGCGCAATTAACCAATGAAAACGGCGGGATTATCGATGATTTAATCATTTACAGGCTGGCAGATGAAATTTTCCTTCTTGTTGTTAATGCTTCAAGAATTAAAGAAGATTTAGCCTGGATTGAACAAAATGTTCAAAGAGAAAAATTTAAAGTAACCGTAGATAACCAATCAGAAAACTTTTCCCTGCTTGCTCTTCAAGGACCAAAAGCCGCGGAAATAGTGACGGAGTTGGGTTTGCCTGAAGAAGAACATCCCGAATATTTTTCATTTATTGAAAAAAACCTTTTCGGACATGACCTTTTTATCTCAAGAACGGGTTATACGGGAGAAGACGGCTTTGAAATCATGGTGAAAAATGATTTTGCACCGCAGCTTTGGGACAAAATCCTGGAAGCAGGCGGCAAATATAACATAAAACCGATAGGCTTGGGGGCAAGAGATACTTTAAGGCTGGAAGCCGCATTATTGCTCTACGGCAATGATATGGATGAAAGTGTTACCCCTATAGAGGCAGGGCTTGCCTGGTCTGTTTCAAAATCTAAAACTCATAACTACAACGGCAAACATGTTATTAAACAACACCTTGAAAACAAACCCGCAAAACGGCTGGTGGGTTTTGTAATGCTGGATAAAGCTATTGCAAGACACGGTTATGAAGTTTATAATAACGAGCGTCAAATAGGCGTGGTAACAAGCGGAGGGGTATCACCGACGTTAGGGGTAAATATAGGACTTGCATATATTGACGATTTGCTTAAAATAGATGATGAAATATCAATTAAAATACGAGATAAATTCTTTAAGGCGCATATTACAAAACGCCCGTTTATACAAAAAGTTAACAAGATAGTGAAATAAAGGAGAAAAAATTAATGAGTTTTGAAATTCCTGAAGGACTTTTATGTACAAAAACCCATGAATGTGTATACCAACAAGACGGTACTTATTTTATAACCATAACTGATTTTGCTGTAGAACAGCTCGGGGACGTTGTGTTCGTTGAATTGCCCGAAGCCGGCACTGAATTTGCGGCAGAGGAGGTCTTCGGTACTATTGAATCGGTAAAAGCAGCATCAGAACTATATGCACCTGTAGGGTTTAAAGTTCTTGAAGTAAATGACGGGCTTGTCGCGCAGCCTGAACTTTTAAACAAGGACCCTTATGCTGACGGCTGGTTATTAAAGGTTGAGCTTACTGATGTATCAGAACTTGACACACTGCTTGAGTATGACGATTATAAAACAGAAGTTCATTGATTATGGCGGGGTTTTTAGTACATAATGACGAAATTCGCAGACAAATGCTTGATGAAATCAATTGCAGCTCAATTGATGATTTATTTGCCGATGTTCATTCAGGCATAAGATTGAGGGAAAGCCTTGACCTGCCTAAACCGATAGGTGAAATTGAAGCAAAGCAGAAACTCCAAAGCTTAGCGAAGAAAAATGCTTCTTCAAGCGATTTTGTGTATTTCATGGGTGGAGGAATTTATAACAAATTTGTTCCCTCATGTGTATCAACTATCACAGGTCGAAGTGAATTTCAAACAGCGTACACCCCGTATCAGCCTGAAATTTCGCAAGGTACACTGCAATCGATATATGAATTTCAAACAATGATTTGTAATCTTACGGGGATGGATGTATCTAATGCGGGAGTATATGACGGCGCTGCAGCCTGCGCTGAGGCGCTATTAATGGCATGCAGGATTAAAAAAAGAACCAAGGTACTTGTCGCGGACTCAATAAATCCGCAATATGCCGCTGTTATAAAGACTTATGCTGCAGCGGGCGATATTGAGGCTGATTTCATTCCGCTGAATTCAACTAAAGTTAATACGGATTGCCTGGGTTGTCTGGATGATGATTATGCCTGCATATTGGTGCAATACCCGAATTATTTCGGCTCTGTAGAAGATATGCAAAAAATAAACGAAATAGCAAAAGAAAAGAACATTCTTTTCATTGTGTGCGCTGACCCTTCCATGCTTAGTATTTTGACCCCTCCGTCTGAACTGGGGGCGGATATAGCGGTGGGTGATATTCAAACGCTCGGGATTCCTATGAACCTTGGCGGACCGTCGGCAGGATTTATGGCTGTAAAGACCGAATATATGCGTCAATTGCCGGGTAGAATTGTCGGTATGACAAAAGATAAAGATGAAAAAAGAGCCTACACCCTTACCCAGCAGGCAAGAGAACAGCATATAAGACGTGATAAAGCAACCAGTAATATTTGCTCTAATCAAGCCCTGATGTGTCTTTCTGCTACGATTTACCTTTCTGTTGTAGGAGCTAAAGGGTTAAGGGAAATTTCTCAAAATGCCATAGAAAAGGCACATCTTTTAGCTAAAAAATTATCTCAAATTGAAGGGGTAGAAGTTCTTAACGAGGCGTTTTTGAATGAATTTACCTTTAAACTCCCTGATTATATTAATGCCAAAGAATTTTTGGCAATGCTTGAAACAAAAAATATATTTGGCGGGATTTATTTGGGCGATGAATTTGCGCAGTTTAAAAACTGTATTTTAGTTGCGCTAACCGAACTCAATACCGTTGACGATATTTACAAATACATCAGTGAATTAAAATCCGAATAACTTAAGGAGAAATATTATGCAAAGACTAAAAGCATTTAACATGACTGAATTAATGTTGGTTATGATGATACTTGGGGTTATTTTGGTGTTAACGCTGCCTCTTGCTATGAATATTAAAGATGACGATAAAATTTTTGCGGGTTATAAAGGTAAGGCAAATAAAGACATAGCCGATGCTTCTCAGTATGCGTTGCTGAAGAACAGAGCTAAAAGTTATAGCAATATTAAGATGAACGATAAAGATACAGGTTTACCTTTAACAAACGATAGCCAAATTTTAAGGGAATTTTTGTCTTCAACCATATCTTACAAATCAAAATGCCAAGGATTTGGCAATACAGAAGCTAATTGTTTAAAAATAGCGGTTGCTGATTTTGAAAATACTTATGGGTTAAAAATTCAAAATGGTGAAGTTATTATGTTTAATTATGATAACCCCGGCTGTGTAGAAACTGCCTGCGGCAGGATTTTAGTTGATATGAACGGGGATAAAAAACCTAATACAATAGGTCAAGACAGATATACTTTCACTTTATTCAGGGATAGAGCCGTTATAGATGACTAACTTGCGTCTTTGCTGCCCTCATCCCGGCAATGGCTGCTTCTCAACCTAAATATAAGAAGCTATCATATCACCCATTTCAGAGGTGCCGACGAGTTTTTTGCCTTCGCTCATAATATCTTCTGTCCTATAACCTTCTTGAAGCACTTTTTTCACTGCAGTTTCAATAGCAGCAGCTTCTTTGTTAAGCGTAAAGCTGTATTTAAGCATCATTGCAGCAGATAAGACGGTTGCTATAGGGTTTAAACGGTTTTGACCTTTAAAGTCAGGTGCGCTGCCGTGAATGGGTTCATACATTGCAACGCCCGTTTCAGACAGACTTGCACTCGGGAGCATTCCCAAAGAACCCGAAAGCATAGAAGCTTCATCAGACAGGATATCACCGAACAAATTACCTGTTACGATAACATCAAACTGTTTTGGATTGCGGATAAGCTGCATTGCCGCATTATCAACGTACATATGTGAAAGTTCGACTTCGGGATAATCTTTGCTTACTCTTATTACAACTTCTCGCCATAATCTTGAAACATCAAGCACATTAGCTTTATCAACAGAGCAAAGTTTTTTGCTGCGCTTCATCGCAACTTCAAAAGCCATTTTAGCAATACGCTCAACTTCTGATTCTGTATAAATCATGTTGTTGAAACCGATTTTTTCGCCGTTTCTAACTTCAATACCTTTAGGCTCGCCGAAGTAAACATCACCTACAAGTTCTCTTATAATCATAATATCAACGCCGCTTACGATTTCTTTTTTTAATGTGGAGCATTGTGCCAATTCTTCGTAAACAAAGGCAGGACGAAGATTTGCGTATAATTTTAAAGCTTTTCTTATGCCTAAAAGCGCCTTTTCGGGTCTGATTGAGGGATCAAGGTTGTCATACTTCCAATCGCCTACAGCGCCAAGATAAACCGCATCAGCGCATTGTGCAAGCTGTATTGTTTCATCAGGCAACGGAGTGCCTGTTTGTTCTATTGCCACGCCGCCTATTAAGGCTTCGTTGAATTCAAACTTATGACCGAATTTGTTTTCTATGGCTTTGAGCGATTTAATTCCCTGTTCTATAACCTCAGGACCGATACCATCGCCGGGTAGTACAGCTATTTTATAATTTCCCATAATTTTAGTTACTCCTGTTAATTAATTTTAGGTACTCTGAAAAATCCGTCTTCTTCTTCGGGGGCATTTTTCAAAAGTTCTTCCCTGGAAAAATCAACCACTACGGTGTCTTCTCTCATTACGTTGGTAATTTTAATAGAATGTTCCATAGGCGCTATGCCTGACGTGTCGACTTCATTAAGTTCGTTCATGTACTCCAAAATAGAGTTAAGCTGTTTTGCAAATTTTTGCTTTTCTTCTTCACTTAATGCTAAACGAGCCAGTTTTGCAACATGTTCTACGTCTTTTATCTCTATCATTTTTTTATCCTAATCAGATTACAATTATAATCATATAGAAAAAGCAAAGAAACTTCAACAGGGAAGCCGGGAAGTTAGGCAGCTGGGAAGCTGAGCTTATGCAGGTTGGGTTTTAACCCAACTTGTTTGGTAGTGAAGCAGTTTCGCTACCGCCCATAATGTCTTGAAGTACCTTGACAATTAGAGGGGGCTTGAAAATAAATTTGGTTTTACTTATTATATTCTTATAAATTAAAGATTAACGCATAAGTTTAATTTTTTATAAAAATCAGCCTTATGCAAAAATCTCAAACAGAAACGAGGTTCATCATGTCAAGAGAATGTGCAATTTGCGGCAAAGTTGCAAACAAAGCTCATAAAATATCTTTCTCACACAAAGCTAACGTTCACCGTCAGGTACCTAACCTGCAGCCTGTTAAAGCTGTTATAGACGGTCAAGTGAAGAAAGTTAAAGTTTGTACTTCATGCATTAAAGCTAACAAAGTTAAAAAGGTAGTATAACAGCTACTTTAAAAATTCTGAAAAACTGGTAAGATTATAATTATCTTACCGTTTTTTTTGGAGGTTATTATGAAAAAAGTTAAAATTTATACAACAAGTACATGCCCTTATTGCATTAAAGCCAAGAAGCTTTTGGATTATAAAAATATTCCTTATGAAGAAATTAATATAAATGATAATTATGACACTGCAATGTCAGCGTTATCTAAAACAACAGGATATGAAACCGTTCCTCAAATTTTTATAAATGAAGAATTTATCGGCGGTTGTGATGATTTGTATACACTGGAGCAGCATAAAAAATTGGATAAGCTTGTAGAATCTTAATTTTGCTTAATCCAATCTACGCACATATCCACAAAATAGGCTTTGTGTTCAAGATACAAATCTTCGGCATGGGTTCCGTCCTCAAAAATTTGCAATTTTTTGAGGCAGTCTGCTTTTTCATATAATTTTTTTGTGTGCCATACATAAACTGTAGGGTCGTGTTCTCCCGCGACAAACATTGTAGGTATTGTAATATCGTTAACAATATCAATCGGGGCGACCTTTTTATAAATTTTTAAATTCGGACGCACGGAGAAACAACGTTTGAGTTCAAATTTTTTCAAAGTAGGCAGCCAGGCAGCTTTTTTCCACATGTGGTTTTCTATTTTTTCAAAATTCGACGGCGGTGAAACAACTATCATACTGTTTACATCGTTGTTATTCGCCGAATAAATCAGGGCAGTAGCTGCTCCCAAAGAAAAACCTATTAAATATATTTTTTCATAATGCTGTTTGGCATAATGTACCACTGTATCTAAATCTTTTGTTTCTTTTGCGCTAAATGTATAGGTGCCGCTGCTGTTGCCATGCCCCCTAAAATCAAGCGTTATAACATCAAAATACTGTGCAAAATTCTCCGATAAATCACGAAAAGCCCCCGAATCTTTTGTCATAAACCATCCATGGGCAATGATAACAACCTCTTTATGTCCCGAATAGTAACAATTAACAGCTATTTTTATGTTATCTGAAGTATTTAAGAATTTTTCCTGCATTGGATTCTCCCGTCTGTAGACAGATAAACTGTCTGCTGCATAGGATCTGCAATTAATGCAAATCAAAAATAGTATAGCACAGTAAGAAAGAATTCTTTTCAAAAACTAATCCTCGTTTCAATAATAGTTTACCTCTTTTTTATACAAAAAAATGCCCCTCTGTAGGGGCATCTTTCTTAAGCATATTCGTAAAGTTTTTTGAGATATTCAACGTCGTTTGCAAACCAGACATCATCAACTTTGTATACATTGTCGTTGATATCTTTGTAAGAACCTTGCTGCAAGTGTTCAATCATACCGCCGGTGCTTTCAACAGTTTCATAATCCTGAACATTGATAGATTTAATATCGCCTAAGGCTTCAAGGAAGCTGTTGTTATCTCCGCTTATTAAGCCCAGAGAAGCGTTGGTTGTTAATTCAAGCGCTCTTTTTAATAGCTGTAAATCAACTTCACCGTTTACAAGGATTTTTAATCCTGAGCGAACTTCTGCTTCTAAAGCTATCATTCTTAAAGCTTCAAAACCGTTGGCTGCGTTTAATTTTTCACCTGTATAGGGATTGATTGTATGGTCGCCGAATACTTCTTTGCCTGTGATAACTCCGTCGCCGTCGATATCACCCATAGAGAGCATTCCGTCTCCGTCTATTGCAGCGCCGTCTGCTATACCATCGCCGTCAATATCAATACCCATATCATTTTTAGCGCTGACTTTACCGTCTTTATTTGCATCAAGTATAAGAGGGTCTCTGCTTGGAGGCGGTGGCGGTGGAGGAGGTACATAAACGCTTACACCAAGAGCTTTTGTTTGATGGGTAGTAACCAGTTTGTCTTCGGTATAATCAACTTCTGTCTTTGAATCAACAATATTGCCGGTAGTTGAGTCATAGTATTTTGTAGTAATAGTTGAATCAAAAACATCTTTTTGTTCTTCATTGTAGTTGATATTAGTTCCGCCGCTGTTAAGAACATAAGTTGTACTTGTTCCGCCGCTCACTGCGCCATATCTGCCATTGCTTAAGCGTGTAAATAAAGCACCGCCTATTATCAAAAATTTTGGTGTTTTATTAGCATTTAACCAATCGGTTGTGTATCCTGCTACTGAATCATCCGGATTTTTAGATTCCTTAAAATTTGATTTTATGTAAGCTTGATCTTTTGCTGAAAGTGAATTGAACTCACTTGTGGAAATAAATTGTTTTGAAGTGATTGATTCATTTTCTCTTTTTTCTTCAGTTTTAATCATGTATTTATCACTGGTCAGCATAAGCTTTAAATTAAATTGATCAGCATCCTGAGTATCTTTAATTTGAATATTTCTTTTATCAGTACTCGGATCAATGCCTAAGTTTGTAAAACTGCCGTTTTGCAATGCATACTGTTCGGTAAAAACATCCCATGTTTTGTTTTGGGTATAAGTGTCATAGCTATATTCTCGTTGTGATACATTTGCACCTGTGTTTGCATAGTTCGCAGCCAATACATATAGAGTATCTATGTTAGATTTTCCTTCATCTGTATCTACCACTGATTTATAAGTTTTTTCATCTTCATCATATTGGAATAACCTGAATGAACCGTCATTACCTTGAGCTATAATAAATACGGGCTTGTTAGTTTTTCTGCCATTTTCTATTACAAAATCACTTTTATATCTTTTAACGGCACCATTTGCAAAGGTATCCTGCAATAAATATTTTTGAGCCGCTGCTTTTTCTTCGCTTGATAACGCATCAATTTGGTCCGTGCTGAAAGTTTGATAAACAGTGCTTTCAGATTGTTCATCTGTTTTATTCATTTGAGCTATAAAATTAAAGTTGATTTTGCCGTTTTCTCCAACGTTCCAAACTCTCATAGCCCCGGGAGGACAAGCTGTTACCCCTGTAGGCGCGGTAATATCTCCGCTTCTTATAAGAGATGTAATAGTGTCATCATCTAATGGCTGGATAACGAGTTTTCCGTTTTCATTTACAACTTTATAAACGGCATTATTAATCGGACGTTGATCGGAGAATTCATCGCTCCTTGCGCCGTACTCCTGATAGATAATCGCTGTATTATCATCAAGGTATTGGACGTGAGAACCGCTAAAAGAACCATCATTTTTATAAGTTTCTTCGCCGAAGAAATCTTTTAGCGAAACATTGTTACCATGGTCATGCAGATAGCTGCCCCAAGCCGCATTGATGCTCTTCGTTTTACCGTTTCTTAAATCAAGCTCTTGAGTCACAACATTATTGGATGTGGTTTTGTTTTCGCCATCTTTTAAACCCGCAAAAGTATAGTTGGTAAAAGTAACATTATCAGTGTTAAAATTAATGTCATCATAGCTGCCTGCTTGAACATTTTTTAAATTAAGCAAAGCCTGAGTTGCTTCATTACCAGCCAAAACCTGACCTGTTTCTGCGTTAAAGTATATTACGGTACCGTCTTCGCATTCCATGAAAACCTGATTACCTTGGCTGTAATATCTGTCTGAAGATAAAAGGTTAGCTTTTTCGCCGTCGCCGTTTATACCGCCTTCGAGGAAATTTTCCATCATTTGGAACAAATCTGTTGAATTCATTCCGTTTGAACGACTTTGGGTGTAAGCTATGAAGTTCAAATTAGAGTTGAAGTTGTTATTTTGATACTGCTGGAAATATAACCCCATTTGTAATTTGAAATGGTCTAAATTTATATTTGTCATTGCCTTATACCTTTAACTTTCCTTTGTTTTTCCATAAATCACTGCGGAAGTTTGATTAAATTCCGCAGTGATTGACGTTAATTCTTAACCGAATGTTTTGAACGAAGTTTCAATATTTTTGTCGATAACTTTTTTCACTGCTTCGTATTCTGTTTCAACTGCTTTGTGTTGAGTTTCGATATTTTTAAGTTCAACTTCTAATCTTTTGTCTTGAGCTTGAACTTCTGCACTGTCAGCTTCGTATTGTGCTGCTACTGCTTCATCGTTTTCTGTATAGTATTTTTGTTTGAATGTGCTTGTTGTATCAGATCTCCAGTCAATGCCCC
Source organism: Candidatus Gastranaerophilales bacterium (assembly GCA_028696075.1). NCBI lineage: Bacteria > Bacillati > Candidatus Melainabacteria > Candidatus Gastranaerophilales > Candidatus Gastranaerophilales bacterium. The sequence continues at coordinate 19,197 of JAQVHS010000014.1, read as the reverse complement.
AGGCAGAATCGTCATATTTGCCTGTTTGCTCTTTGTAGGCTTCGATTGCTTCCGCTAAAGTCATTGTAGATGCCGGTTCTGAATTTCTATAAGTCATAAAAGCTGTTGTTAAAATTTGATATTTACCGCTTACCAAACCTGTTTGTAAATCAATACCATTGCCGTTGCCATATTGAGTAATGACATTTTGAGTTGTTTCCTCGTTTTTATTAGCGGCGGTGAATGTATTAACTTTTAAGTTATTAATAGCATCTTCATCTGTTACAATTTTATATGCGTTAGTTGTTGCATCCCAGGTATAGTAAGATATTTCGTCACCATCTTTTACAGTTTTACCAACAGGAGTTTCTTTATTTGTGCCTGTAGCATAAGTTGTTGTTGTAATTGGTTTTGATGTAGAACCGCTTGGCAGCCCTGTTGTAGTATCGTACATATCATCAACATATTTACCGTCAGCATCTGCTATCATAAAGCCTGCTTCTTTCATATCAGCCAGATTTAAACGCGACCATTCTTTTGTAGTGGCGTTTGTAATACCGCTTGCATTTTGAGCTGTTTGAGATTGCATGATTTGCATATCGTTCATACCATCTGAATACGCTCTTGCAATTTCTGCTGTTTTGTATGCCAGTTGTAAACGACGTGAGTTAATAACCTGTCCTTGATATTCAAGGTCACTTTTTCTTGCTACTAGTGATAATAATCTTGCTTGACTTGCTGCTAAACCCATTTTTATACTCCTTATTCTATTTTATTTTGCTTTCTTAATTTGTTTATCGGCATTGTTTGTTTTTTTCTTTAATTTTTTGTCGGTTTTTGTTAAGTTTTGTTTACAATGCTGATTGTTTTTGAGGTTGCCCTCTCCTTAATAAAAAAGAAAAGTATATATGGATTTCATATTTGATATATATTGTTACAATACTTCACATATATCCAGGGAATATTGTAATGATTGCTTTTCAGGAGGGGTAAATTTTACAAAAATAGAGTTTAGTTTCCATGCCATGAGCAATTTTTGTATAAAATTTGTTTTCCCATGCCGGCATGCTTATCCGTTTTTGGCATGCTCGAATACTGGCATGGAAGGGGTGAAAAGTTTAACTCTATGGTATGATTACCAAAAGAAGATATAACGGGGAGAAGTTATGCAAAGAGCAAATAACCGCGCCAATAAAGAATTAAGAGATATAAAATTTACACGAAATTTCACCAGGCATGCCCATGGTTCTGTTTTAACGGAATTTGGAGATACAAAAGTTATAGTAACGGCTACGATAGAAGAAAGGCAGCCCAGATGGTTAAAAGATAGCGGACAAGGCTGGCTAACCGCCGAATATTCGCTTTTGCCGAGTTCTACAAATACCAGGGTATCAAGAGACAGGGGAATGAACTTATCCGGAAGAACGCAGGAAATACAGCGTCTTATCGGCAGAAGTTTAAGAGGCTGTATAGACTTAACAAAAATCGGCGAAAGGACAATAACCATAGATGCGGATGTTATACAAGCCGACGGCGGTACACGAACCGCAAGTATAAGCGGCGGATTTGTAGCGTTGTGCGATGCAGTTCAATACCTTCTTGATAATAATTTAATACAAGAAAATCCTATCATAGGCAATATAGGAGCGATAAGCGCGGGTTTGGCGGATAATGAAGTCCTCTTAGACCTTGATTACAGCGAAGATTCAACCGCACAGGCAGATTGTAATGTGGTTATGAACAACAAGGGTGAAATTATTGAATTTCAATCCACGGCTGAAGGTGCGCCTTTTAGTAAAGAACAGCTTGTTGAGTTGTTAGATACGTGCGAAGCGGGGATTAAAAAAATCTTTGAAATTCAAAATGAAACTTTAAGAAATAATTAAGGTAGAGCTTATATTTGAAAAATTTGTGATAAACTCAAAATTAGAGGGAGAAATTTTTCATGATAAGTTTTTTACTAAAAATATTGGGCGACCCTAACGACAGAAAAATCAAAGCGGTAACGCCGATTGTTGAACATATAAATAAATTGGAACCTGAAATATCCGCACTTACAGACGAGCAGCTGCGGGCTAAAACAGATGAGTTCAAAGAAATTTTAAACAAAAGAAAAAAATCAGATGATAAATCACTGGATTATAAGCTGGAGCAGGAAGCGTTAGACGAACTTCTCCCCGAAGCTTTTGCGGTAGTCAGAGAGGCAGGCAAAAGAGTTCTTAATATGCGGCATTTTGATGTGCAGCTTATAGGCGGCTACTTTTTACACAAGGGTCAAATTTCAGAAATGAGAACCGGCGAAGGTAAAACTCTTGTGGCTACTTTGCCATGTTATTTGAACGCTTTAACAGGCAAAGGCGTGCATGTTGTTACCGTCAATGATTACCTTGCAAAAAGGGACAGTGAATGGATGGGAAGGATTTATAAATTCCTGGGGCTAAGCGTAGGGGTAATTCTTGCCAACAACCGCAGCGCCGATGATTTTGTGCAAAAGAAAAATGCTTATGCGTGTGATATTACATACGGAACTAATAATGAGTTCGGGTTTGATTATTTAAGGGATAATATGGCGGGAAGTTTGGAACAATGCGCCCAAAGACCATATTACTTTGCGATAATCGACGAAGTTGACAGTATTTTGATTGACGAGGCGAGAACACCGTTAATTATAAGCGGCAGGCTGGAAAAGTCCGCTGAAACATATAAAGTAATGGCAAAAATTGCACCCAAATTGTCCGCGCCCGTTGATTATGAAATTGAAGAAAAAAATAAAAATATTGTTTTGAACGAAGAAGGTATAGACAAAGCCTGCGAAATGCTTGGTGTTCAAGACCTTTATGACCCTTCTACCCAGTATGCCCATCACCTTATACAGGCTTTGCGTGCTAAAGAGTTATTCATAAGGAACACGGATTATATCGTAAAAGACGGCGACGTTATGATTGTAGATGAGTTTACCGGTCGTCTTATGGAAGGCAGACGCTGGTCAGACGGACTTCATCAGGCTATCGAAGCAAAAGAAGGGGTAAAAATTCAGGATGAAACGCAAACTCTTGCAAGTATTACTTTCCAAAATCTTTTCAGACTGTACCCTAAGCTGTCAGGCATGACAGGTACTGCTATTACGGAAGAAGCCGAATTCGGCAAGATTTATAATCTTGAAGTAACATCAATCCCGACCAACCAAAAAGACGTGAGAATAGACTTGCCCGATGCGATTTATAAAACGGAAAAGATTAAATACGATGCGGTTATCAACGAAATAACAGAAAACCATAAATTAAAAAGACCCATGTTAGTCGGTACAGTAAGTATTGAAAAATCCGAATATATATCAAAGCTTTTAAAAGCAAAGGGCTTGCCTCATAACGTGCTTAATGCGAAGCAGCACGACAAAGAAGCTGTCATTATCGCTCAGGCGGGAAGGGCAGGTGCTATAACTATTGCAACAAATATGGCAGGGAGAGGTACGGACATTTTACTTGGCGGAAACCCCGAGTTTTTGGCAAAAACTATACTTGATGAAAAGGGCATTACTACCGAAAGCGAAAATTATGAAGAAGAAAAAGAGCGAGTTTTGCAAGAAGCTTATGATATAACCCAAAAAGAACATGACGAAGTAGTAGCTGCAGGCGGATTGCATGTAATCGGTACGGAAAGACATGAATCACGTCGTATTGATAACCAGCTCCGGGGAAGAGCAGCCCGTCAGGGTGATAACGGTTCTACAAAATTCTACTTATCGCTTGAAGATACCCTGATGAGAATTTTTGGCGGTGAAAAAATTGCTATGATTATGGAAACTTTAAACATCCCTGATGATATGGCAATTGAAGCCGGAATTATTACAAAACAAATTCAATCGGCACAAAAGAAAGTGGAAACTTACCACTTTGACATAAGAAAACAGGTTATACAGTACGATGATGTAATGAATCGCCAGCGTGAAATTTTCTATAAGCAGCGCAGAAAAGTGCTTGAGGGTGAAAATCTTTATTCTGATATAAGTTTTATGATAGAAAAAGAAGCACAAAGAACATTATATAATTATATAGATAATAATCAGGCGCTTGCAAATATAGATAATGAAACTCTGGAACATCTTAAAAAAGCTTTGTTGAGCGTATTTCCGCCTATAGATTTGAGCTTTTTGCATGATTTAAGCGGGATGAAGCTTAATGAACTGGAAGAAAGAATTGTTGATGAGGCAAAAGAAGCTTACAAAGAACATGAAAAAGAAATTATAACCTTCTACAACAGTTTTATAAAATCAGATACCGATGAAGACCAGCAAGCCGGCACAAAAAATAATATGATGCGCTCTATAGAACGTGATATTTTGCTCAAGGTTATTGATGACAAGTGGGTAGACCATCTTCACAGCATTGATGCTTTAAAAGACGGCATAGGGCTGAGAGCGTACGGACAAAAAGACCCGCTTATTGAATATAAAAAAGAAGCCTTCTTATTGTTTAACAGTATGACGAGCGAAATTCAAAGAGAAACGGTTATGTTTTTATTCCGCACAAAGTTTGAAATGCAAATGCAGCAGCTTTTAGAGGCAGCGCCTATTGAAACTAAACTTGCAAAAGCAAGGGATGAATTTAATGCAAGCCAAAATTTAGGTGAAACCCTGAGTACGAAAAAAATCGGTAGAAATGACCCCTGTCCTTGCGGCAGCGGATTAAAATACAAAAAATGCTGCGGTGAAAATAAAAAATAGTTATTTCAAATAATGTGAAAGGAATTGCATAATAGCGTTTTTGCTGTGCAATCCGCTAAATTTTTTTACCGCTTCTCCGTCTTTAAAAATAATAAATGACGGAAAAGAAACAATATTATACTGGCGCACCAATGCCAAGTTTTTGTCTACATCAACCTGTCCTACGGTTATATTGTCATTGGCAAGCTCTTCAATCACAGTCTGTTGCTTTTGGCAATATCCGCACCAGGTTGCAAAAAATTCAACTAACGTTATTCCTGAAGCAATAAACCCGTCAAAATTCGTTTCATGAAGTTCTTTTATCATAAGATTTCTCCTAATTAGAGATAACTTGGTAACTTTACCCTGAAAAATATGATTTTTTATCCGCCCAAGCGGTTAATCCCGATTATTCAAACCATTGTTTGTTAAGTTTTTCGCTGATTTTTTTACCTGTTTTGGTGGTTGCAAGACCGCCTTGTGAGGTTTCTTTGAGCAAGGGCGACATTAAAATCCCTGTTTGAGCAAGTGCATCAACTACTTCATCAACAGGAATAACGCTTTTAATCCCTGACATAGCTAATTCGGCTGCTACACTTGCATGAACAGCCATAAAAGAATTTCTTTTTACGCAAGGTACTTCAACAAGCCCTGCCACAGGGTCACAAGTTAAGCCCAGTACGTTTTTTAATGCCAGAGCAGCAGCGTTCAGAATTTTGCTTAAGCTGCCGCCGAGCATTTGAACAATAGCCGCCGCTGCCATAGCCGCGGCGGCTCCGCATTCTGCCTGACAGCCGCCGCAGGCGCCTGCAAGGGCTGTTTTTTGTGCGATGATTTTTCCTACGGCTCCTGCAATAATCAGTCCTTCAATTTGTTTTTCTTCGTTTAAACCTAATTCCTCACCGTAAGCTGTCAGTACCGCAGGAACAATTCCGCAGGAGCCGGCTGTCGGACAGGCTGCAATTTTGCCCATCCTTGCGTTTTGTTCGGCGCTGCTCATTGCATAAACAATTATTTTATTATAAAGAGGGTTAAAATTAGAGCGCTTATCCAATTTTTTATTTAGCTGTTTTGCACCGCTTCCCGCCATTTTACTCTGCGTTTTTTCTTCGTTTTTAAGCCCGTCTTTAATAGCTTGCTTCATTATATAAAGAGTGCTTTTTAACGAATTGAAAAAGTCTTCTTTTGATATTTCGGTATTAACCAGCTCTATTTCAATAATCAGGTCTAAAAGCGACTTCTCCTGCTCTTCGCAAATGTTTTTCAGTTCTTCAAAACGGGTCGGATTAAGCATTTTATTTCCTTAATTTATCTATATTTCTTACTGTATAAATATCTTGTATTTTGGCTAATTTTTTCCCGACTATATTGTTGTCGAGCGGGGTATCAAGAGAAATAGTCATAGAAGCGGTTTCACCTTTGTTAGTACGGCTGCAGGACAAATTGGCTATATTAATTCCGTTTTCCTGAATTATGGAAGTTACTTTGGAAATCATGCCCGGTTTGTCCTTGTAGACCAAAAACAATGTAAAGTAATCTCCTTGCAAATTGGCTTCAAATCCGTCGATGGAAGTAATTCTTATCTCACCTGCCCCAAGGGAATCAGCGGTGATTTTCATGCGTTTTTTGCCGTCAAAGAATATTATATCGCAGGAATTCGGGTGGCGTTCAGGCGCTTGTAAATAATCAAAACTAACTTTTAAATTTTTTTGTTTTGCTGTTTGGAATGAATTTTTTATATTTTCATCATCCACACCAAGTCCTAAAATTCCTGCCAGAATACTTTTATCCGTGCCATGACCCTTACCTGTTTGGGCAAAGGAGTTGTAAAGGTTTATTTGTACGCTTTTAGGCAGTTCTTCATAAATTTTGCCCGCAAGAAAACCTATCCTTGCAGCACCTGCAGTGTGTGAACTTGACGGTCCGACCATCGCGGGACCTATTATGTCTAATAGAGAAATGTATTTCATTAATCTGACCCCATATTGCCAAAATGGTAGCACTTTTTCGGGGTTTTATCAAGCAGGCATGAGAAAGCGCGGGAGGAAAGAAACGGGAAGTTTGGCGGCAGATCGGAGGTTAAAGAAGCCTGCGGCAACGCAGGACCGATTTTAATAAAAAAAGGATATAATCGGGTAAAAACCCTATATATCCTATGCATGACGTATTAAAGTAATTAGTATTTGTATAAATACTTTACCGCATAATTATATATGTTTTAAAAATTAAATGCAAGAGGGGTAATCGTAAAGTATTTTTAAAAATTCTTTTTTTGAAATATCGATAAAAATCGTTTTTAATTTTCCCTGTTCTCCGTGCAAAATTTTCACCGAACTTTTAGGAACTTTGAACATTTTTGAGAGGATTAAAATAATTTCTTTGTTTGCTTTTCCTTCAACAGGCGGGGCGTAAAGCTTTATTTTTATGAACTCTTCGTTGATTTCGGTAATTTTGGAGCAGGAAGAATTAGGAACAGCTTTAATCTGAAAGACAATTCCGTTATTTTTTTCTGAAATTTTTAGCGTGTTTGTATTTTGCATAAGTTAAAAAAAGTTGTAAAATAAGAATACCATGTCAACAAATGTTTATAAACAACTGGAAACAATATTAAAAAAACAAGACAGAAGTCAGGAAGAAATTGACAGAATTCGCTTTGCGTTCGATTTTTCGTTTTCTCATCATGACGGTCAATACAGAGCAAGCGAAGAACCCTACATAATACACCCTGTCGAAGTAGCAAAAATTCTGGCGGAATTTAAGGCAGATGTCCAGACAATTACAGCAGCTCTTTTGCATGATATTTTAGAAGATACTGATGTAAAACCGCAGGAAATTCAAGAGAAATTCGGCGATGATGTTCTCAAGCTTGTAAATGGCGTAACAAAACTGGGAAAACTCGAGTTTAAATCTAACGAAGAGCGGCAGGCAGAGAACTTCAGAAAAATGTTTATTTCTATGGCGGATGATATGAGGGTCATTTTGCTCAAACTGGCAGATAGACTTCATAATATGCGCACGCTTAACCATATGCCGCAAGCTAAACAAAAGAAAATAGCGCAGGAAACGCTTGAAATTTTTGCCCCTCTTGCAAACAGATTAGGTATCGGCAGAATTAAAGCAGAGCTTGAAGATTTGTCTTTGCGCTATACAGAGCCGGAAAAATATTACGAAGTGGCAAAAAACGTTGCCCAAACAAAAGCCGAAAGAGATGAGATTGTCCAAACCATTGTAGATAAAATAAACAACGCGCTTTTGCAGGTGGATATAAAAGCAAAAATAAAAGGCAGGGCAAAGCATTATTATAGTATTTATAACAAAATGAAACGACAGCAGAAGGATTATCACGAGCTTTTTGATATTACGGCGGTAAGGGTAATAGTTGATAATATAAAAGAATGCTACGAAGTCTTAGGCATAATCCATTCGACCTTTAAACCGATTCCGGGCAGGTTTAAAGATTATATAGCTATGCCCAAAAGCAATCTCTACCGTTCTTTGCATACGTCCGTGATAGGACCGAGAGGCAAACCTGTTGAAATTCAGATAAGAACACAGCAAATGCACGAAGAAGCAGAGTTCGGTATTGCTGCGCACTGGAAGTACAAAGAATCGGGTTCAGTCAAAGTTTTAAGCAAAGAGAGTTCTTTTACCTGGCTGCGTAAGCTGGCGGAAGTTCAGGAAAATGCAAAAGATGCCAAAGAATATGTTGATTTGGTTAAGTTGGATTTATTTGCAGACCAGGTATTTGTGTTTACGCCGATGGGTGATGTTATAGACTTACCCAACGGTGCTACTCCGATTGATTTTGCGTACCGTGTACACACAGAAGTAGGACACAAAACCGTGGGGGCTAAAATTAACGGTAGGATTGTGCCGCTTGATACCAAACTTTTGACAGGCGATTTTGTGGAAATTATAACCTCCAAAACCTCTAACCCTAAACTTGATTGGATAAATTTTGCCTCGTCAAATAATGCCAAGTCAAAAATAAAACTTTGGTTTAAAAAGAACAAAAAAGAAGAGTATGAGGCGCTTGGCAGAGAAATTCTCGAACATGAGCTGACAAAAAATAAATTTGAAGAATACTTAAAGACTGACGAGTTCACAAAAGTAGCCAAAGAACTTAATTACACTTCCGCAGATGATTTATTTTCGGCTCTTGGTTATGGCGAAATTTCACTGCATAAAATAGCCAATAAGCTGCCAAAACTCGGCAAACAGGAAGATGAAGTTAAAATAAAAGCGCCAAGGAAGTTCAAAGATACCAAACGCGATATTATCGGTCTTGAAGGAATGCTGTATCATATTTCACGATGCTGTTCCCCTATTCCCGGAGAGCCTATAGTGGGAGCTGTTACAAGAAGCAGGGGGGTCAGCGTACACAGGATAGACTGCCCGGCGCTCAATTCTATACCGCCTGAAAGACTTATGAATATTAAATGGTCAGGGGTGGAAGTTAATAAAATATATACCGTTCCCATAAAGGTTGAAACTCATGACAAGGTTGGAGTGCTTCAAGAAGTACTGGGCAAAATAGCTGATAATAAAACCAATATTTTATACGCAAATGTTACAACCAAACAGCGTAAAATCGGTACAATAGATTTGGGCTTGGAAATAAAAGACATAGACAATCTTAATCGGATTATGAATGCGCTCAGCGCTCTGCCTGATGTGATTTCAGTAACACGAACACAATCACAAAATGCCAGAAAATACAAATAATTAAAATAAAACCCTGGTATCAACTATTTTTTGCTCTTTTAAAAAGCCTTTTTCAACCCAGCTTAATTTTTCAAAAAGCGCCAAGACCGCCGTACTTCTTGCCGTCATATCGTCAGACAAAACCTTGATGGCGGCACTTTGCCCGATTTCTGAATTAAAAGCCAAAAGCAGCCCTTCTGCTCCTGTTTTGGCAAATATTTTACCGTTTGAAGCCTCAATAATCAGGGTATCAAATCTTTGCATACCGCCAAAAAGGAACGGATATTTCAGGCAGGCTTCAAGAATTTTTTTGCCGTTTTTATCGTTATAAAGGTTTGATAAACCCGCTGCCATATTTTTAAGCGGCATTGCAAGCACAGGGGTTGAGCAGCCGTCTTTTGCCGTGATTTCTTCTTCAAATTCACATAATTCTAAAGTCTGTTTGATAATTTGCCTTTGGACAGGATGGTTAATATCCGTATAATTTTTTATATCCAAGCCCAAAACCCTGCAAACAGCGAGCATACCACAGTGCTTTCCGCTACAGTTATGTAGGATTTTTTGAGGTGCAACATCGTTTTTTATCATATTTAGATAAGCTGCTTTATCTAAAGGGTAACTTGCAGGACAAAGCAAATCCTCCGCGGTGCAGTTTATTTTGGCTAAAATTTCTTTCACTGTTCTTGAATGTGCTTCTGTACCTGAATGCGAACCGCTTATAACTGCCAGATGTTCTTCGTTTAAATCATAAGTATTAAAAGCTCCGCTTATTAGTATATTTAAAGCTTGAAATGGTTTTTGGGCAGAGCGGAAAATAAAATTGTCGTTTTGATTTGAAAATTCAAAGACCGTGTTTTTATTTTTGTCTATAACAACGATAGAACCCATATAGGCTTTTTCGACTATGTTATTTCTTGTATATTCAATAATAGTCTTATGCTGCACCATTATGATTTAGGCAAATTCAAAATTTTTCTAAGCTGGTCTTTGAGAATTTTATTTTCTTTTAAAATTCTTTCATTCAGAAGCTTAATTCGCATAAGTTCAGACTCTGTTTCACCTTCAATTTCTTCCGAAGTATATTTAGAGCTTTTCAGAATAAAGCGGCGTCTGCTTTCTTCTTTGAAGCGGATAAGAGCCTTTACTTCTTCTTCTCTGATATATTCAAGATTAACCAATATAGTAGCAACCCCGACTTTTTCACCTGTAGCTTTTTCGATTTTTTCCTGCTGGGTCAGAACTTCCTGCAGCTGTTCTATTGAGATACGTCCTGTTCTTACGAAATATTCGCCAAGACGTGTTTCTCCGCTGATGTAGCGTACCATTTCTATTATTTTCTCGGAAGCAGTTTTTTTAATCAGTTCTTTATCAAGACAGTTGGTAAATATTTCCGCCATTTCCTGCAATTTCCAGTAATTTTTAACCGCAATCTCTACAATAGTAAGCCCGTTAATAGAATCCTGCATAAATGTATAACATTTTTCATCTAATTTTAAAGTTCGTTGTTCAAATTCTTTTTTGCCGTTGTAAGTAAGTTCTGCTTTATGCAGTTGGAAAATATCTTCAATAGCAACATTATTGAGATATGCATCCGTGATTTCTTCCTCCAGCTTATATTTCAGGTAAACATACAGAGTTTGTTTAATCCAAATCGGCATGGTTAGAATATCCGTTATAAATTGGGTTAATTTTGTAGAGGGTTTTTCCATTTTATATTCCTTACTTACAATAAGTTATAAGTTCATTTTGCCAGCCGTGGGTTTTTTCTATATAAAAGTCTGCGCCGCGATTTTTGCAGTTAATCTTGTAATCAGATTTCGAAGAAGCGGTCATAACAACAATTTTTGTATCCAGCTTGCATAACAGGACTAATTTTTTTAGTTCATCAAGCAGTAAAAACCCTTCTTTTTCAGTAGGTAAAAATAAATCCATTATCACATAACCGAAATCTTTTTTCTTAAATTTCATAATACAGTCGCTTACTCTGTTAGAAGTAGTAACTTCAAACCCCATTTTTTTGAATAACAACTCAAGCTGGTAAACAATAACCCCTAAATCATCAACTATTAAAACAGAACGCGGACGAGTTTGTTCTACCCCGCCTTTTAGAAACTCATTTACAACTGTTGTATTTTGTTTGGAAGCAGCAGCATCCTGTGCAGGCTCCGCCGCAGCATTTGGCTGTGATTGAAGTTTAGTCATCTTGTCCTTCAATGTGTTTGCCATCTTCATAAGCTCTTCGTTGCTTATATTCTCAGGCACGGGAATACCCGCCAGCCCAAAAAGCGTCTTAATGGTGTTATCATCTATTTCAAGACCGGGTTTTTCTTCTTTTTCGTCGCTCATAGTCTTCCTACACTCTTCTTCTATAAACTCATTATATACGAGCCTCAACTTCAAGTCAAAGTAGATACATCTTTTATGCTATCTGCTTATTTAAATATATACCACCACTTTTTAGAGGATAAACACTTTTTGTGTTGTGAATTAAGAATTTGTATAATTTCAGCCAATTCTTTATCCGTTAAATCAAAGTGCAGTTTCAATTGCGATAAATAATTATTTATAGACTTAAGCACCCTGTCTTTTTTTAGAGCAGGGGTTTTAAAGATTTCATCCTTAAAATTCTGATTCTTACTCATCATAAACCTTCAAAATGCATAGTCCGTAAAAACAACTTAGTTGTTTTTTGTTTATTTTTCATTCATAAAAAGTTTAATCCGATAGAATAGTTTTTGAGATTTGCTCAAGCAGTTCTCTTGCAGGGAGATAGTGATTACTCAGGGCTAGTGCGGTTGACAGATAACGCTTGGCATCTTGTATTTCTCCTCTGTCAATACAGTAAAGCCCGTGCAAATAATAAATTTCGGGGTCTTTTTGGGTAAAGTCCAAAGCTCTTTGCAAAAACTCGAATGCCAAGTCAGGATAATTATTGTACAAAAAAGCTTTTGCAAAAATTTTATAGGATTCGGGGTTAATGTCAAAAAACAGTTCATTATAGTCTAAAAGCTTCTGAATATAGTCAATCAGCCCTAATTTTATAAAAAGCGATAAATCTTTTTCCAAAAAACATTTTATCTGCATATAGCCCGGTATGGTTTTAATTTCGGAGGTAAATAATTCGCACATTGTTTTTTGCCAAAGTGCGGCGCCTGATACGTCAGCCAGCTGGATTATTTCATAAGCTTTTTGCGGGTCATGATTTAGCAGCAGTGCATAAGAAGCATGGTAAAATTTTTTCACCCGGTAAAACAAATCCGCTGCTTTGTCATACTCTTTTAGCCCGAAGAAGATATGTGCTTTAAATTCTAAAAAATCATTTTCACCGGAAAAAGCAGATTCCTCTATAAAATCCATGGCATGTAAGAAATCTTTTTCTTTAAAAATTAACGTTTGCAAAAAATTGATTTGCTCTTGTTTATTCATCTTTCGGCTTTTTTACGGTAATTTTGTTTAATTTATCAGACATTGAATCATTAATTTTCAAGCCCGTTTTAAGCATATCGATTGCCACTGAGATATCATCAAGGCTTGTTTGATTGGCAGTTTTGAGGTTTTCCTGCTTAATTTCTTCATAAATTTCATGTCTGTATATAGTAACATTGCGCGGAGCTTCGATGCCAAGCTTGACGGTGTCGCCTTTTACTTCAAGTACAACAACTTCTATATCGTCATTTATTATAATTTTTTGTCCTGTTTTTCTACTTAATACAAGCATTTTTACTCCTTTGAAGCAAAAAGTTTATGCTTTACCGAGAAATCCGTATTGCTAAGTACCAGTTGCATAGCTTTTTTATTATTAATGTTTACTACTATAGGCGCTACTAAATTAACAGTGGCTTCTTGGGGCTGACCTTTCGGAATATTTGTTATATTTAAAGATAAAATATCATCAGCATTTCCTGCCTGAAGCAATGCTACTTTTTCATCGGGGATTGTGAACTGATAATTAATTCCGAAAAAAGCAGGGATAGTAACAGGCAATGCCAGTTCAAGGTTTTCAATTGATTGAAGCCATTTGAACGGGGAATCATTGTCATAATCCACCAGCGCAAACTTCTTTAAATCTTCATATCCTAAAATAGGCTCTACAAAATCAAATATATAATCTTCGTTAACTTCGACCTCGCCGAATTTTGTTGTATTTAAAATCATAATTTTAACCATAAAAATAAAGTCTTTAACTATTAAAACATAAGTTTGGGGATTTGGCTTACTTTAAGCGTATGATTTTACAAAAAATAATTTTAAGACACCTGCTACATGTCGGATTAATTAAGTTGCATGAATTGTAAAATATTGTTAATAAACAGGCAAAAAATTTTATGTTATTATTTAATATAAATGTAACTAAAAAAGAGTAATGAAAAATGGCTAAGCGTAATTTTAAATACGTAAAAAATATAAATAGTTCAAGCGCTAAATACAAGCTGTTCTTGTATTCAGGGATTAAAGACTACTCAAATAAATCAAAATATATTGACTTGATTTGTGAAGAACCTGAAAATAAAGTATCTGCAACGGAACAGCTGAATACCATTATTGAAGAAGCTTTGGTTAAAGAATTCTCACCTTCAATTAAAAATTCGCCGAACTTCCAATTGCTTGTTGATGCAGTGGCCTACAAACTTAAAAAGAATTCCTTAAAAGCTTAATACTGATGTCTTACGTGAAATAATTGTGTTATGCTTGATAATATGAGCAATATTTTTTCGCAAAAAAACATCAAGATTATTTTGGGTGCAAATAACCAAAACCCAAAAAGAATAAAAAAAACCGTAAAGGTCTACGCTCTTGCGGGAGTGAGGGTATTTGATACTGGTGCGGATAAAAAAATAATTAAAAAGACTAAAAAAATCCTGGAAAAGATTTATCCTGATAAAGATTTTCATATATGCGCAAGCATAACACTAAGCGATGATGTGCATAGCAAAACCGCCCATATTAATAAAGATAAATGCGTTCAATGCAAAAAATGTGTCAAAAAATGCCCGCATAAAGCTATAACACACAATATTAAGGTAGATGAAAAAAGCTGCATCGGCTGCGGAGTTTGCGTTAAAGTCTGCCCTAAAAACGCAATTAAATTAAAGGACAATGCAAAAACCTTTGAAGAACAGTTCAAAGAAATACCGACAAAAAGCGTTAATTACATTGAAATCCATACTAACGGCAAAAACGCCGATTTGGCGGAATGTTTTGAGTTTTTAAAGGACAATTTTGACGGTGAAATCGGAATTTGTATAAGTTCTTCTCAAACTCCTGCGGAAAAAATTGAAATAATAGAAAAAGTAAAACAAATAATTGCCCCCCAAAAGTTGATAGTACAAGCTGACGGCAGCTCAATGAGCGGATTTGACAATAGAGAAGAAACAACGCAAAAGGCAATTGAAGAATGCAAAAACTTTCAAAATATATCAGATATTATACTTATCGCTTCAGGCGGCACAAACAGCAAAACAATGAAACTTGCCGGGCAGCAAGGGCTGAAACTTGACGGTATAGCGTTAGGCACTTATGCAAGATTATTGATAAAAGATTATGTACTAGCGGGCAAATCCAAGCCCAAGCTATTGCCTGCCGTTGAAATTGCCAAAAACCTGGTTAAAGAATTGGAGAAGTAAAATTATTCTTCTTTTTCGAATTTTATTTTATATCCCAAAATATCTGCAATTAAAGCAACCTGATTATATGGAATAGAACCGTTTCTTAATTTTTTAGATAAGTTATCAAGCGTATAACTTTTATTGAGTGCTTTACCCAACTCAATAGCAAGTTCTTTCATCATTAAATCTTCTTGCGCAAGTAATGATTTTATTTGTTCTCTGGCTTTTAAATTCATGTCTATAATTATAATTATTAAGCTATCAATTGACAAATAAAGCTATTTAATATATTATTAAAGCTTAATAAGACTAATAATAGCGATATTAAGCTATTTTCGGAAATATAACTTAACAAAAGGAAGTATAAGAATGAATAGAAAAAATTTTCTTGTAAAAACAAACCAATTAATATCAGAAAAAATTCTTGAAGTAAATGCTGTTTTAAATGCTTTATCTTACTTAGAACAAAGTTCTTACCCCTCAAATGTATTATTGGAAATAGCAACGAAAAAACTTACCGGTATATTCAATAAAATTGAAAGAACAAGGAAATTTTTAAAGTAATAACTAATGTATGTTATATTTCTATTCAAAAACTTCTTTAAAAGCTTTAATCGCAAAGTCTATTTCGTCTTTTGTAATCACTAAAGGAGGGGCTATACGAATGATGTTTTCGTGGGTTTCTTTGACCAAAATCCCGTATTCTTTAAACAGTCTTTCGCAGTAAGGACGGGCTAAAGTATTTAACTCTATCGCTATAAAAAGCCCTCTGCCTCTGATTTCTTTAATGGCATCGGAGCGTATTTCTTTAAGTTTGCTTATAAAGTATTCACCGAGTTCTTTGGATTTTTCAATCAGATTTTCTTCCACAACAACATCTAATGCCGCCATAGCAATAGCTGCAGCCAAAGGATTTCCGCCAAAGGTTGAACCATGTTCGCCGGGTTTGTAGATATCCAAAACATCTTTGTCGGCTAAAACCGCTGAAATCGGATAAAATCCGCCTGATAACGCTTTGCCGACCGTTACCATATCAGGTCTTATACCTTCATGTTCAAATGCAAACATTTTGCCTGTTCTGCCAAATCCGGTTTGAATTTCATCCAAAATCATAAGAATATTATTCTTGCTGCAAAGTTCTCTGATACTTTTTAAATACCCTTCCGGCGGGATTTTTATACCGGCTTCGCCCTGGATAGGTTCAAGCATAACAGCTGCGGTGTTTTCGTTTATAAGGTTTTCTATTGCTTTTAAGTCGCCGTACTGTGCGATTTTAAACCCCGGCATGAAAGGTCCGAATTCTTTTCTTGCCCCTTCATCAGTAGAAAAACTCACTATAGTACTTGTTCTGCCGTGGAAATTTTCTGAACATACTATGATTTCAGCGTTGTTTTCGCTTATTCCTTTTTTTTGATATCCCCATTTTCGGGCGGTTTTGATTGCCGTTTCAACAGCTTCCGCACCGCTGTTCATAGGAAGAATTTTCTCAAAGCCTGTCAGTTTAGAGATTTTTTCGTAATATTCCGGCAATTTATTGTTTCTAAAGGCTCTTGAGGTTAAAGTAACTTTTTGCGCCTGCTCTGTCATCGCCTGCATGATTTTGGGGTGGCAATGTCCCTGATTAACAGCTGAATAAGCACTCAGGCAGTCTAAGTATTTTTTGCCTTCGACGTCATAAACCCAAACTCCTGAAGCCTTTTCTACAACAACATCAAGCGGTTTATAATTGCTTACACCGTAGTGTTTTTCTAACTCTATATAATCCTGCGCCTTCATTTTATCTCTCCGGTAACTTTGCAACCTGATTATAGCACATCTTTGGCAAAAGCTTGAACTTATCGTTTCAATATGATACGATAATACAATAACAATGATACGATAATACAAGGCATTTTCTATGCAACTTACTAAACGTCAGTCTAAAATTTTTGATTTCATAAACGAAAATCAATCTGTTAAAAGAGCAGAAGTTGAAAATTATATTAACTCTGTTGATGAAAAAATCTCCAAAGTTACAATAATCAGAGATTTAGAAGCACTGTTAAAAAACAATTTAATAAAAAAATCGGGAAAAGCAAGAAGCATTGCATATCACCCTGCCCAATCAAATGAGCTTTTAAGAAAATATAACGTTACCGATTATTTTAACGAAGATACAGATACAAGAAAAATAAAATATACACGATTCAACTTTGATATATTTACAAAATTAAAGAAGATATTTAATTCACAAGAAATTTTACAACTGGAAAAAATTAACGGTATTTACAGGGAAAAAATTGGTAAATTAAGCCCTGCTGTTTTAAGAAAAGAGTTTGAGAGGATTCTTATTGAATTGAGCTGGAAATCTTCTCAAATCGAAGGCAATACTTACTCTCTTTTAGATACAGAAGTTTTAGTTAAAGACAATATTGAAGCGGAAGGGCACAAAAAAGAGGAAGCTTTTATGATACTAAATCATAAGAAGGCATTAGAATATATTTTCGAAAACAGCGGGTATTATAAGACACTCACATTAAAAAAAATTGAAGAATTGCACATTATTTTAACCGCCGATTTAAATGTTAATAAGGGGTTAAGAACTTCGCCCGTGGGAATTGTGGGTACTAATTATAAGCCATTGGATAATAAACACCAAATAAAAGAAGCTATGGAAAAACTTATCAAAAAAATAAACGAAACCGAAAATATTATAGCAAAAGCACTAATAACGGTTTTAATGATTTCTTATATACAGCCTTTTGAAGACGGCAATAAAAGAACAGGAAGGATTTTGGCAAATGCAATACTGTTTGCAAATGAGTATTGTCCTCTTTCATACAGAAGCATAAAAGAAAGCGAATACAAAAAAGCCGTTATCCTCTTTTATGAAAATAATAGTCTTGAATATTTCAAAAATTTGTTTATGGAACAGTTTAAATTTGCCGTGGATAAATATTTTTAAGCTGAAGATATTAAAACTTTATCCTTTATAAAAACTCTGCTAAAATAAAAACTATGAATAAAGGAGAAAATACAAAAGCATTTACATTAGCAGAAGTTTTGATAACATTGCTGGTTATAGGTGTACTTGCTATGACAACTATTCCGAGCCTTTTGCAATCTTGGGAAGAAAGAGAAACCATAACTAAATTAAAAAAAACTTATTCTATTTTGCAACAAGCATATCAACTTGCTGTGGTTGAAAACGGCTCACCAAGCACTTGGACAAATAATACTTATTATTTAAGAGAATTAAGACCTTTTTTAAAATTAGCGGATACTGGTGGAGTATTTCAGCATTGTTGCTTTTATGATGGAAATTACAAATATCTGGACGGACGAGAAATCTCTACTTGGGGGTCATTATATAAAATAAATTGGGATAAATTATTATTAATAGATGGCGTTGCCCTTTTGACCTTTAGTACAGATGCAACTTGTTCGTTAGACTCTTATATTTCAAATCCTTCAACTTGTGCAATAATTATGGCGGATATAAATGGTGCTAAACCGCCTAACCAAAATGGAAAAGATTGTTTTTATTTTGGATTAACCGAAAAAGGTATTATACCTCTTGGCGGAAATTCTCCGGGAATGTTATTTTCACATAACAGTTATTGCAGAAGTATATCTTCAAGTGGTTTTAGCTGCGCAAGATGGGTAATTGAACGCGGGAATATGGAGTATCTGCATAAAATGAGAAGCTTAGAAGCTGAGATGGTTAAATAGCTGTCTTTGCGAGTGCCAAAGGCACCTTTATTGTTGTCGCTTATGTATTTAATTTGCAAAACTGTCATTACGAGCGGTAGCGAAGCAATCCAGGGTGTAGATTTGGTTAAAATTAAATCTCAATGTAGTAGAAAATTTCCAATCTAAATATAAGTATAAAGAATTTGTTAATAAACTTTTTTAAAACGGTTTTAGCCCGTATAATAAAAACAGAAGAGAGGTAAATTATGCAAAAAACATTGAAATTGAGAGGACATATTATTGATTCGTTGGTACTATCAAAGCTATTAGATCAAATTAACGCACTTGGAATAGAATGTTATGCCACAAAAGTAGAAGTTGGCAGAAAAAGAGAAGATATTTCTTCTGCAGATTTTGTAATCGAAACAGATGACGAAGCAAAAATGAAAGAAGCATTAGAACTAGCGACAAAACAAGGTGCAACGGAAAACTAATTATGGCAGAAAAAATATTAATGTGTTCACCCGAACACTA
>JAQVHS010000013.1 GCA_028696075.1 Candidatus Gastranaerophilales bacterium | reverse complement strand
GCTCGGCACTGCGGCGAGAACATTCAAAATGTTCTTTAATATTATCAATAGAAAGGCCGCAATAACTATTCTGAAAAAGCATTGCCAGCTGAATTATTTCTTCAGTTTTAGCTAATCTTGACATTTTCCTCCAAAATATTTAACTGAGGTTGCAACAGATTATTAAATACATTTGTACAATTTACCATTTACAATCCTTCGCAGGATTTTTTAATAAATTCTTCTTTAAGCATATTAAAAAATATGTTCATGTATTTGTTCATCTTTATTTTTATTATACAGTACAACTGCGTCAATTTATGACTTAGTTGTGTCATTTAATTTATCAGCAATCCATTTTGTACAATCTTGAATAATTATATTTAACTGTTCATCGATTACTAATTCATAAAAAGAATCATTTGACAGAGAAAAAATCTCATTTGTTTCTTCTGTTTTATAGTAAGTTTTCCAATCATTACTTAAGATTTGCAAGAGTTTCCGCACTGCTTTATTTTCATAACTTATTCTAACTACACGAATATTTCCATCAATAGAGCTTAATTTGTATCCAAGATTCCAAGAATTTCTGTTTCCATTGACTTCATCAGGTTTTTTTATTTTTTCAGTAAGGTTTGCTTCAAGTTTTGACCGAAATTTTTCTAATAAATCAATTTTTAGGCTATCTAAAGCTATTGCTATATCATTTGCGCTTTTCATATTTTCAGGTGTTTTTAATAGTAATTCTTGAATTTCCATTTTTTCATTCTCCTCTAATTGTTCTGTAAACTTTCGTATTACTGCAATAAATTGGATTAATATTTCGCGTATTGATGCTTTTGTATATGAATTATAGTGAGATAAACATACATTAAGCCATTTTAAAATGTCTTGAGACCAAGAAATACAACAAATATCGTCATCTTTTAGCTGCTTATTTTTTAAACTGTTGCAGCAGCTCTCATATGACGGTCTTGTCCCAAACTTTGTAAGATAATAAACTTTTGGTATCCCTGAACCTTTACTTTTTTGAGCATAATCGTACAGCTGATTATGCTGATCACCTGCGTTAATTTTGACTTCTATTGGAATAATATTCTTGTCGTATTTAATAACAATATCAATTCTTCTATTGTTATCTATTACATCCTCTCTTTTAATTTCTATATGATTAGTATTAGGTCTTTTTATCCCCAAAACAATATCAAAAAACAAATCAAGATATATGCGTCCTTGGCGATGGGTACCATTGGGATTAAGTAAATCTGCCAAGACTCGACACATACGCACTTCGTCGTCGGCAACATTTATCAATTCAAATATATTAAAGTTACTACCTGTTGCTTGAGCAATTGTATCGTATTTTTTCTTAATGTCAGCTGCTTTTTTCAACAAGGTTTCGACTATTTTTACTGTATTTGAATCTTTTGTAATTACTTCCATTGTTTCTCCTTTGTTAATATTTCACTTAAACTTTGATTTTTATTTTAAGTTTGTTCATTATGAAAAGAAATCACGTGCTTGGGGCATAATATAAAAAGATTTAAACTCGGATCTCGCCTCAATAATTTTTTTAGCTATTAGAGAGTTTTCAGCAAATACCTCAACGATAACAGGATTAGCAACTGTTTTAATGTAAATTTTTGCATAAAATTTTTTTTCGGCCATAATATTACTCCTTTTATTTCTATTACTTGCTCATCTTATCATACCGTTGCGACAGTTCTTGTCGTAACAAATTGTTTTTATTGGACTGCAAGTCTATAACATTATAAAGCAAGTATAGCACAATAAGGTAATGAAAGAGGATATCTGTAAGCAATTTGCAACAAAAGTACAAGAAATAAGACAAGCCAAAGGTTTTACTAAAAGTAAATTGTCTACTTTGGCTGGTCTTGACAAATGGGCACACTATATTTGTTCTGCTTTAGTTAATCTTGACATTTTCTTCTGAAATCCTGAATTGAGGTATCAACATATTATTAAATGTATTTTCACAATTTACTATCGACAATTTGCAAAAACGCTCTTGTTAAGAGGTCTTCGTGATGCTCATTATTTTTCTGATATGGGATAAATATGTGCATTTGTTCGTTCATCTTTTCCATTTTTATTACCATAACTGCGTCATAAATCGATGCAGTTATGGTTGGACTTATCATACTTATATGTTATTTCTTATAAGTTACAGGATTTGCACTGCCTTTCATTCTATATTTAGCAGGAATACGTTTTTCAATAAAAATATTGCGTATATTATCAGGAGCTTTTATGCCATCAAATTCAGACCTGTTGTCACAAGATGGGCTCTTATGCCATCCGTGAACTTCATATACTTCTTTAACTATTCCATCTATAACACTTAAAATATATTTACATTTTTCGGCATTTGCTTTATTGATTTTCCAACAACCACGAGTTGCATCATATAAACTGCCACCACAATCCTCAACTCGCTGTTGGGATGTTTTAATTATTATATAGTTAATGTCTTCAGGTTCATCATAACATTTTCTGGAAATTGTACTTTCTATTGTGATTGCATTGGCAACACCCCTATCACTATTATGACCACTCTGTAAATTTGTTAGCCCGGGATAACAGTCTATTACAGCACTTTCAACCTCAAAAGCTTCTTTTTCTTCCAGCCCCCAGCGATGAATAACATGAAGTACATTCAATCCTGCATTGCGAATCTCGCGTACAGTTTTAATTTTTATAGATATATCATCTTCATCACCTTCATTATTAAAATATTTTTCATTCTCATAAGATTTTAAAGCATCAAGAGCATGAGCAAATACTCTATTATTTTTACCCTTTCCCACATAAAAAGTTTGTCCATTTCTCGGGTCAATTAATCTATATACGTAGTATTTTAATTCTGCTGCTACTTCCGGACTAAATTTTTCCAAATTATCTTGTTTTTTTGTAATTTCTAACATTTTCATAATTTTATCCTTTCGTTTTTCTTAATTACCTAACTTATCATATGCCTGCGTCATTTCCTGACGTAACAATTTATTTTAACTAGACCTTTGGTCTATACGCTTCTAAAACGAGTATAGCACAATAAAATAATGAAAGATGGTATATGTAAGCAATTTGCAACAAAAGTACAAGAAATAAGACAAGCCAAAGGTTTTACTAAAAGTAAATTATCCACTTTGGCTGGTCTTGATATATCTTATATAGGTAAAATCGAAAGATGTGAAAAGTCTCCTAACCTTCGTACTATTATAAAACTTTCCGAAGCACTCGAAATACCTGTTAAAGATTTATTTGATTTTTAAAAATAGCTCCGGTATTTTACCAGCGTGGTGGTATCCAGCCTCTAGGCCTCTTTTTATAATTTTTGATTATCATATCCATAAAATTTTTCAATTGTTCAGGATGTTGACTTTCTTCCCATTCTTTTTGTTTTTGTGTGTTTATTGCTTCAGCCATATTTTTCAATGTAGGAGATTGCCTTTCTTTTTCTATCTCGTCCAACAGTTGAGTAAAAGCATCCACCTGATCATCATGTTTTCCATAAGGGAAAGATTGGATCTCATCCTTAAAATGCTCAAGCCAATGGGCATTTTTAGGCAAGAGAACGTTTCTTGAACGTATAAGGTATGTTTTGGTTATAGCTCTATCAGCCTTAGATTCAGTAGGATTATACGGTATGATAACAAGCTCTTTTCTTAGATGACTAATCAAAGCAGGGCCAATGCTACTATTTTCAATAATGACTCTTTGCGCATTATAAATTTTATACATTTCTTTTACTTTGTTCAAAAGGTCAGGAAAATCAAGTTTATAACGTAAAATATCGACAATATATACAATATTATTGCAAACAGCAGCTGTTACACATACAGAGTAGTCATTATTTTCACCCGTTTTAGCAGCTACATCCCAGCTTTGAATATATATTTTCTCCGAAGGCGGAAGTATATCGTAAAAAGCAAAGTCCTTATATTTTATAATATTGCCTTGAGGTGGAATAGGCATCTGTTGATATTGTGCAGAAAAGTTAAACTCACCCATCCCCGACTTTATTTCTTTAAGTTTTTCTAGTGGTTCAAGCTCGGAATTTATTACATCATCGGTTTTTCGATTAATAATACTACCATCAGAAAGAGTATAAGATTTATCTGATTCTTCTATTGCAGGTATTGAGAGAACGTCCCACTTGCCAAATTTTTGAACATAGTTTGAAAAGTCATCTGGGTGCAATCTCTGTGCAACTACAATAATTTTGCCTTCGTTTTTATTGTTTAGGCGTGAAATGATTGTGTTAGAAAATATTTCATTTGAACTTTTTCTGGTTTTTTCCGAGCAGATATCCTGTGATTTTTGTGGGTCATCAATAATGATTATATCTGCTCCATATCCAGTCAATGTTCCACCCAGGGAGGCCGCTTTTCTAAATCCATTTCTTGTCGTTTCAAAAAAGTCATCTTGCTGACGATTTTGTTTAAGTCTTGTTTTAGGAAAAGCTTCTTTATACCATTTACTTCGCATAATTTGTTTAGTTTTGAATGAGAAATCTTTTGCCAAATCATCCCCGTAACTTATGCATAAAATCTTGAGTGTTGGGTTATGCCCCAGCAACCAAGCTGTATATGCAATCGAAACAATGGTCGTTTTGAGTGTTCTTGGTGGTACGTTGATAATAAGTCTCTTTGTATTTCCATTGCTAACATAATTCAGTTTGTCAATAATTAGCTCTGTA
This sequence comes from Candidatus Gastranaerophilales bacterium, assembly GCA_028696075.1. Lineage (NCBI taxonomy): Bacteria > Bacillati > Candidatus Melainabacteria > Candidatus Gastranaerophilales > Candidatus Gastranaerophilales bacterium. The sequence continues at coordinate 53,475 of JAQVHS010000013.1, read as the reverse complement.
GCAATAGTTTCAGTATATTTTTCTCCGCCATCAATTTCGTTGTAGCATTTTTCTAAAAACATGTTGAAGTCTTGTGCTAGTGCAGCTGATAAAAGTTTTCTTTTAAAATTACTCATGGTTTATCTCCTTTGTATTTTTGTAAATATATTTATTTAATAACTGTTTATCTTCCTCAGATAATTCTTGAAGCTCTGTTTCTTCCCCTCCCAAATGCAGAGCTATCAAATTTGTGAGGGTTTTTAGTGCCCCGAGTTCACCACTAAGGGCTTTAACCAGTAATTTTTTGAGTAAAGCGCGTTGTTTTGTGATTTTTTCACCATTATTTATGGTGATAATTTCTTCCATTTCTTCGCGCAGGTCGGTTTTGAAGTCTTTAATTAATTTCGGGCGACCTTTGGGATTACCGGATTGTCCAGGTTTGAATTGATGTTCTGTTGGTGGGCGCTTATAGCCAACCTCATAATCTTTTGCGTTAAATTCTGTCATAATTTAATCTCCTGTTTTTCTGACTAATAAGGCTTTTTGACCTGTAAGTTGCTCCCACCGATAAAGAATTACATCGCAGTATTTGGGTTCAATTTCTATTACACGGGCTTTTCTCTTTGTTCGTTCGGCTGCAATAAGCGTAGAGCCAGAACCTCCAAATACATCCAGGATAATTCCTCCAGGTGATGAGCAATCTAAAATAGCATCCATAATCATTGAAACAGGCTTGACTGTTGGATGAAGTTTGGATAAAGTCTTAGATTGAGGATTACAAGCGTGCATACCACGATATTTCCAGACGTTTGTTCGATAACGCCCATGAACGCCTAATTCAACATTGTTTATGTGTGGAGCTGTACCGTTTTTGAACACAAATACAAGTTCGTGCTGTGAACGATATAAACTGCCCATTCCACCGGTTCCTTTATCCCAAATACAAAGGTTTTTGAGTTGGGAGTAAATTTGTCTGCCACTTTCAAGCATTTCACCCATATGGCGAAAATCCATGCATTGGAAATGAATTGCACCGTCAATGGAGTATTTTGCCTGCAATGTCATTGTAGTTTTTAGAAAATCTGTAAATTCACATCTACTAAGTTCGCCTGAGGCTTGTTTAAACTCTGTGTGATGTTTTTGCTTTGTTACATTGCCTTGAATTTTGAGATTATAAGGGCTATCGCAAAAAATCATTTCTGCTCTGTCTTGTCCCATTAACTTTTGAAGACTTGTTTCATCAAGTGCATCACCACAGTAAAGGAAATTTTTGCCTAGCTGATACAAGTCGTCTTTATTTACACGCTTTGGGATTTCTATTGTGGTTTTGAAAAACTCATCTTCTACATCTGCTTCTGACTTAGTTTCTTCAATAGCTTCAGTGTTAAGAATTAAATCTATGTCCGGAATATCAAATCCGGTAATTGTTGCATCAAAATCAAAACCACAATCAAGATTCATTAAAAAATCCAGTTCAATTTTTAAAATATCATTATCCCAACCAGCTTGTTCTGCCAAGCGATTATCCGCTATGATGTATGCTCGTATTTGTTCAGGTGTCATATGAGATAGACAAATAGTTGGTATAACTTCAAGTCCTAGCTCTTTTGCGGCTTCAAATCTTCCGTGTCCGGCCATTATTGTGCCATCTGATTCAATTAAAATGGGATTGTTAAAACCAAGCTGCTTTATAGAGTTGGCAATCTGGTGCACCTGCTTCTTGCTGTGTGTCCTTGCATTTTTTGGGTTTGGTTTTAAATCACCTGGTTTTTTGTAGGTAATTTCTAACCTTTTTAAAAATTCTTTCATAAGAATCTCCTTTCTGTTTTTCTATTACATATATTTTTCTTTGAGTTTTGATGCATGCAAAAATGCATCTATATAAAAATTAGGAAAAAGGTTGAATGTTTGAAAAATAATTTCTTTTCTTGATACAAATTATGTCGGGAAATCCTTTTGTAGCTTGATATTTTTATTTAGAAAAGTGATAAATATAAAAAAAGGAGGTTCTATGAAAAAACAAACTGTTGGACAAAAATTAAAAGCTTGGCATGAAAAATATGATGATTTATCACCCAAAACAAAACGCAAATTAAATAAGATGATTGAACAGTATGAAAAAACGCAGAATTTTAAAATAATGGGAGAAAAAGCAGTAAAAATTTCTACGGGTGTCAAACTGATTCGTGAATTTAAAGGTAAAAAACATGAAGTTATTTCAACCGAAAAAGGTTTTGAATACAAAGGTGAAAATTATAGAAGTCTTTCTGCTATTGCAAACAAAATCACAGGTACCCGTTGGAACGGTAAAGTCTTCTTCGGGGTAAATAATTAATATGCTCGAAATTGTCGTACGGATAAATTATAATAAACCTAATTGTTGCAGATGATTTTACAAGTAGTCTTGTAGTCTAATCATCCTGTAATATAATAAAATAATAGAGAAAGGTTTTTATGAAAATATCAAAATCAGATTATATTTTAGGTTTAAAATGTCCGTTGGCACTTTGGTATAAAAAGCATAGACCTGATTTGTGCTCCGAATTTAATGATGGAATTTTAAGCCAGGGTAATGAAGTAGGACTCTTAGCCCATAAACTTTATAAGGACGGGAAATTAGTTCACCATAAACCTTGGGAAGATGCTGCAATTGTTCAAACAGGAAAATTTGTGGAAGATGGCGTAACTGCTATTTTTGAAGCTGTTGCTAAAACCGAAACAGGAGAATACTGTGCAGCCGATATTCTTAAACGGAATGAAGATGGTTCGTGGAATATTATTGAGGTAAAATCTTCTACAAAAGTCAAAGAGTACCATTTAATTGATTTATCCTTTCAGTATTATGTTTTTACAAACGCTGGCTACAATATTAAATCCTGCTATATTGTAACTGTAAATAACCAGTATGTACGCAAAGGTGATATTGACCCGTTTGAATTCTTCAACTACAACGAAGTGACAGAGGATGTTGTTAAATTGGCGAAGAATCTTCCTCAAGGATTAGAGTTAGTCAGAGATATGCAAACGGCTGCAGAACCTGCTTGTGAAATAGGAGGTGCTTGCTCATATTTCTTCGATTGTCAATATATTGACCATTGCTGGCAAAATATTCCAGATTATTCTGTTTTTGATGTGATGAAAATGGAAAAGGCAGTAGAAATCTTTCGCAAATATAAAACTGCTGACTTGCAAAAACTGCCAAGAGAATTGTTTTTAAACGAGAGAAAAAGCGAAGAGATTAACTGTTTTTTGGATGAAAGAACTATTGTTGAAGTTGATAAAATAGCAGATTTCCTTGCTGCATTAGAATATCCGCTTTACTTTTTAGATTATGAAACGATATGCAGTGCTATACCTTTATTTGAAGGGACTTCCCCATATCAGCAAATTCCCTTTCAATTTTCTCTGCATATTTTAAATTCTCCTGATTCTCAGCTTGAGCACGTTGAATTTTTGCATGAAAAACAAACTGACCCGAGAGAAGAGTTAATCAAAAAACTTATAACATCTTGCTCTACTAACGGCTCCATAGTTGTTTATAATCAGGGGTTTGAAAAGACGGTCAATAAGAAGCTGGCAGAGAGTTTCTCTGTATATGCTCAAGAGCTTTTTGAGATTAATAATCGTGTAGTTGACTTGATTGTGCCGTTTCGCAAACGTATGCTATATAACTATGAACAATATGGTTCATCATCTATTAAGAAGACACTTCCTGCATTCACCGATATAAGTTACGCAAATTTAGCAATTAATAACGGGAGTGATGCTTCAAGTCAGTATTTGGATTTTTTGAAAGGGCTTGTGCCGGAATCTGATGATTTATTCGAAAATTTATTGGAATATTGCGGTCAGGATACCTTGGCTATGGTTAAATTGCTGGATGTTTTAAATGAATATTCAAGCAAGAAACTATCTTGATTTTTTCAATTTGGATATAAAAGCTTGATTTAATTCCTTCTTAGAGTGATAGATACAGCATGAACAAGAAACAGATTAAATCAGGTAATAGTACCGTCACCACAAAAACCGAATATTTATCAACTCGCAAATATCGCTGTGCTGTTTACACAAGAAAATCTTCGGAAGAAGGCTTGGAGCAAGATTTCAATTCCCTTGATGCTCAGCGTGAAGCTGGAGAAGCCTACATTAAATCCCAAATGCATGAGGGTTGGGTTTTGGTAGAAAAACAATATAATGACGGCGGGTTTTCAGGCGGAACAATGGAACGTCCTGCTTTTAAAGAGTTATTGAATGATATCGAAAACGATGAAATTGATATCGTGGTTGTTTATAAAGTAGACAGGCTTACCCGTTCATTAATGGATTTTGCAAAAATAGTAGATGTTTTAGACAAGCACGAAACTTTTTTTGTATCTATAACGCAGCAATTTAATACAACGACATCTATGGGAAGACTTACATTAAATATTCTGCTTTCTTTTGCACAATTTGAAAGGGAAGTTACAGGCGAAAGAATTCGCGACAAGTTTGCAGCATCACGTAAAAAAGGAATGTTTATGCATGGCAATCCTTCTATTGGATACATAAAAAAAGATGGTGTTCTGCTTGAAGATAAGGAACAATCCTCCAAAATCAGGCATATATTTGAAAAATACATTGAACTTAGAAGCGTTTCTAAACTGCACGATTACCTAATCGAAAATGAAATTCATACTAAAACAGACAAAATTTTTTATAAAGGTCATCTGCATAAGTTGCTTAGAAATAAAATATATATTGGTAAAATTACACATAAAAATGAGGTTTATGAGGGGCTGCATGATGGTATTGTTGACGAAAAAGTTTTTGAAAAGGTGCAGAACATTTTAGATGAAAATACTATTCGCCAAAAACATTCCATCGGTGCAAAACATGTATCTTTGTTAGCAGGTAAAATTTATGATGACAAGGGTAATGTTATGTCACCATCACATAGTAGAAATCGTCACGGTGCTTGTTACAGATATTATATAAGCCAAGCATTACTACAAAACCGCCAGCATGAAGCCGGAAATATATCCAAAATTCCTGCAGGAGAAATTGAGGATTTTATAAGGTTAAAATTCGCAGAGCTTGTTAAAAACAAAGCTCAGATGATTAAATATTTATCGGGTATGACATTAAAAAAGCAAAAAGCCGTTTTGAATTTTTTAGAAACTTACAATCCTGATAATGTATTTATACGTACCGTTTTAAATAAGGCTATAGTTTCTGAAAACAAAGTACATATTTCTCTGTATAATGATTTACTTGTAAAGGCTGTAGAAGCTGTAACGTATGGTCAATTGATGAATTTTGAAACTAAAGACAATTGTTTATTGGAATTTAGTTATGAGGTAAATCTTTCGCCCTGTCATCAAAAAGGTACAAAGATTGTTATTGGGCATAATAAAGTTGAGTATAATTTCACTTTAATTCGAGCTATTACAAAAGGTTTTTATTATCATAAGCTCCTTAAAGAAGAGAAGCTTTCAAAGGAACTAAGAACTGACAGCTATATTAAAAGATTAATGAGGTTGAGATTTTTACCGCCAAATATTATTGAAGCCATACTAAATGGTACTCAAGATCTAGGTTTGACACTCAAAGAATTGTATAAAATGGCTAAACTTTAACAGGAGATTAATATGTACAATTTTACACAGGATGAATTTAAACAACTTCACAAATTAGTTGATGATATTTATAATACGAGCATTGTTATAGATTATTTTTGCTCAGGTCATAGAGAAATTGAAGAGCTTGATAATATTACACCGGTTGTTCAATTTTTACGAAAAAATGCCGATATTTTAAATAATATGTTTATTGATAGTAAGCATTTAAATTAAGGATGTTTACTATCAAAATTATTTAACATTTTATATGACATAAATTGCCGTGCCAATTTGCAATGGTATTTTGGGTAATATAGAAATGCCAGATTTGAATGTTGGGCACCACGAAAATTTCCAAAAGAGAATTTTGCAAAAAATTGCTCTAAAATTCTTAAAAAATTGTGCTTAAAAAATTCTCTTTTCTGAAAAAGCAGTCATAAGCCCCACCCGTCTGGCATTATAGCAAACAAAAAAGCCACCATTCTCTGAATGGTGGACTTAAAACCGGAGAGAGAGGGATTCGAACCCTCGGTACCTTGCGATACACAGACGTTCCAGGTCTGCACCTTCAACCACTCGGACATCTCTCCATTGGCTTAAAAAAATTATACGACAAAAATCTTTATTTCCAAAATTATTATTAATTAAGGTAATCCTCAAAACTCTTTTCGGGTTCTATTTTATACCCGCAGCCTTCATGAAGTTCGCCTCTGAAATAGATAATTTTTTCGGGATATCGCCTGCACATTCTTAATCGTTTGTTATAGACGCTGCACGTACCGTCTTTGTTTACCAGTTTACAGCCTATAATTATATTCCCGTCTTCATCCCAACCTCTGACCTCAAACCTTTTATATGCAGGATATAAAAATTGCATTATTTTAAACTCTTTTTCTGTATAAGTATCTTTTGAATACATATAATTGCAGCATTTGCCGCATTTTTTGCATTCGCCCGTAACCTTGTAGCGGACTTTTTGAATAACAAAGTTCGATAAAAATTCGTAATATAAAACTTTAAGGTATTTTATTAACATTAATTAAACGTTGGCTTTACTTCTTGAAGAGGAAAATTTGACTTTATCAAGTTCTTTTAATTTTGCGCCCAACATAATTTTGTCAGCCTGCTCAAGTATTTTCACCACCTTGTAGCCGTTTTCACCGTCTGTTCTGGGCGTTTGACCTGTTTTAATACAGGATAAGAAATGTTGACACTCAAGCTTTAAGGGTTCAATTTCAAGATAATCGGGATATTCTACATTTTGTTGACCCGGTGCAAAGTTGTCAAATATTATCAACTTGTTTTCCTGAAGAGTGTCATCCAAAATCGCAGTTGCCTTTGTACCCCTGACCATAAGGCGAACGTGCTTCGCAGGCGTAATCCAGCTGTTTGAAATATGTGCCGTTACGCCATCCTCAAATTTGATACCAAGGTGAACTATATCCATAATATCGTTTTTATCCGAAGAGCAGCCGACTGCCGAAATTACATTAATAGGGTCTTTGCCCACAACGTAGGACATCATAGACAAATCATGCGGAGCTAAATCCCACATTACGCTGCGGTCGTTTTTAAAGTAATTTACATTTAAACGGTCGCTTTGTGCATAACTAACTTCGCCTAAAGCTCCGCTTTGTACAATTTCTCTAAGCCTGTTTACGGCAGGATGATAAAGCAGCAAGTGTCCTACCATTAAAGTCAGGTCGTTTTTTTGTGCCAGTTTATTAAGTTCAAACGCTTCCTTCGCGCTTGTTGCAATTGGTTTTTCCACATAGACGTGTTTTCCTGCAAGAAGCGCTTTTTTAACAAGATGGTAGTGGGTATGGCTCGGGGTAGCAATTATAATAGCCTGTATTTCTTTTGAGTTAAGTAAACTTTCGAAGTCTGATGTTAAACAAACTCCTTCGTAATTTTCCTTCACTATTTTTAAATTTTCAAAATCTAGGTCGCATACTGTATGAAGGGCGCCTAAAGCGTAAAAATTACGCACCAGATTTCTTCCCCATATTCCGCATCCTACTATTGCTGCTGTTTTTTCTTGCATGTTTGTTCTCTTTTTTTCAATATCTTTCTAATAATAATTAAAAATTCCAACGAGGGCAAATAAAAAATATGTAAAGACTTGGTTATTTAGCTAATAATTTAGCTGCGTTTTCTTCGGGTAAATACATTTCTACAATGGCATTATCTAAAAACGAATACTTTTTGGGGTTGTTTATTTTATCAATTATCGCCTTTGTGCATCTGCCTTCGGGGTCCAAGTAAGGTTTGAAGCCTAATTTGTGATAAAACGGAGATGAACCGTTTGTTGACTGCAGTATTACCCTGCCTTCATGCCCTTCTTTCAGGCTTCTTCTTACAATTTCCTGCATTAATCTTGTTCCAACCTGAGCGTATTTTTTGCGGAAATTTGAGTCTATTAAAGTTACAAATATACAGCCCTTAGATACGTAGTCTTTATTTTCAAAAAGACCGTAATACGGATGTTTTGGCATATTGATAAAAGTAACTTCACCCATAAGAAGCTTATTTGCAACGAGCTTTAACTTATCTTTGCCTTCATCATCACAAAATTTTATAACCGCATCAAGCTGCTCGCCGGTTCTTTTAGCAATAATGGTTGTTTTTACGGGCGGTTCCAGACTTGGTAAACCTTTAAACGCTATATTCGATGTTTTTTGAAAAACATCCCTATCTAAGCCAACACTTTGTTTAGGGAATGTTGAAACTTTTTGACCGGGTGTATGGGCAATACCGTTTAAAAAACTTACAGAGTTAAGCATTGAAACCTCAATAGCTACATCAACGAAGTTATTAAATACCGGGAAAAAAAATTTTTGCTACTTTCTGCGGAAGTTTTTCATATTGTAGGTTTTGTGTTAGAATATATGAAGTTTAGTTTGGCACAATAGGGTAATAATATGCTGATATTGACGGAGAAATTGACCTTAGAGGAACTGCGAAGTATTGCAAAAAATATTTTTGGAGAAATGGTTAAGGGCGTTGTTGATGTTGATAAAGGAATTTTAGCCATAGATGCTGAATTACATGCGGATATAGAAGCCGAATTATTACAACAAGGTAGCGCGCAAGCATCTTTATGGGGTATTAACCTGTATCCGGATGAGGACGATTTTATAGAATTTGATTCAATGATAAATATCAGACCTTCTCAAAATAATCGCTCAAGAAGCGTAGAAAATGAAGCTATAAGAAGTAAAATAATTTCTATCGTAAATGCTAGGATTTCGATATGATTTCACACGAAAATTTAGCACAAGGCCGTTGGCGTGAAATGAGTTTTTTTGAACAAATGGCAAATATCGGGGCAGAGGTTGGTAGAACCTTTAAATGGAAAGAAAAAGGCAGGGAAGAACTTTCACAGCGTTCATTTGAAAGAGCTTTAGAATTAATAGATTTAACTATTAAAACAGCCCAAAAACCCTCTGCAGTCAAAGAGCTATCAAGGCTAAGAGAACATTTTTGTGAAATGTTTTTAGATTTAACTCAGTATAGTTGTTTAGACAAATATTTTTATTACTTTACTGTAAAGCGCTAATTGGACTACTTTTTGCGGAAGTTCTTCATATTGCGCATCATATTGCGGGCCATATGAGGATTTTTGCGTAAATTTTGGGTCATTTTTGACATGTTTTGCATCATTTGGCGCATTTGCTCAAACTGTTTTAGAAAAGCCGTGACGTCAGCAACTTCCATTCCGCAGCCTTTTGCTATTCTTTCTCTTCTGCTTATGTTTATAATTTCGGGCTTTTTTCGCTCTTTTGAAGTCATACTTTTAATGCAGGCTTCGATTTTTTTCATTTGAGCTTCACTCTGATTTGCAATCAGGTCTTTTGTATTTTTATCAATCCCGGGGATGGGCAGCATATTCAGAATTTGTCCCATAGAACCGAGCATTTTCATTTGTTTTTGCAAACCTAAAAAATCTTCCAGCGTAAATTCTTTCTTACGCATTTTCTTTTCAAGGTCTTTTGCCTGCTCTATGTCGAAGTTTTCCTGTGCTTTTTCCACTAAAGATACAATATCTCCCATACCTAAAATTCTTTGAGCCATACGCTCAGGGTAGAAAACATCAAGCGCATCTAGTTTTTCGCCGGTGCCTGTGAATTTGATGGGTTTTTGGGTAGAATATACAACACTCAGTGCGGCACCGCCTCTGGCATCGCCGTCAAGTTTTGATAATACGATACCTGTAACCTCAAGCTGCTCATTAAATGATTGTGCCACATTCACGGCCTCTTGACCTGTCATAGCGTCTATTACAAGGAGTTTTTCGGCAGGCTCAAAAGCTCTGTCTATCAGCAAAAGCTCCGCCATCATTTGAGTGTCTATCTGCAAACGTCCGGCTGTGTCTATAATTAATGTGTCGAAATTATTATTTTTTGCGTGTTCAATGGATTGAGCTACTATTTCACTGACATTTGTATTGCCGTCAATGGTGAAAACCTCTGCGCCTATTTGTTTACCCAAGGTTTGAAGCTGTTTAATCGCAGCAGGTCTATAGACGTCACAAGCTACGAGAAGAGGTTTTTTGCCGTCTTTTCTTAATTTAACAGCAAGTTTTGCCGCTGAGGTTGTTTTACCCGAACCTTGCAGTCCGAGCATCATTATAAGGCTTGGATGTCCACTAAAAATCAAAGGTTTGTTTTCATGTCCTAAAAGCTCGACAAGCTCATCGTTTACTATTTTGATGAGCTGCTGCGACGGGGAAATACTTTTTAAAACTTCCTGCCCTTCCGCTTTTTCTCTTATATTTGAGATAAAAGCTTTAACAACTTTTAAGCTTACGTCAGCCTCAAGAAACGCACGGCGAATTTCACGAAAAGCCTCTTGCATATTTTCATCTGTCAGCTTGGATTGGCTGGTGTTCTTTATAATATTTTGCAGTCTTTCGGATAGTGATTCAAACATTTATAACTCCTGAATAATTATTAAAATAAAGCTTCTATGAATTTTGCCGACGAAAATTCTCTTATATCTTCAAGTTTTTCTCCGACCCCGACGAGTTTGACGGGAATTTTGAGTTCTTTTGCTATGGCTACAACTATGGCGCCTTTTGAACTTCCGTCAAGTTTTGTCAAACCCACGGAGGTTAAATCCACGGTTTGTGAGAATACTTCTGCCTGTTTGAGCGCATTTTGACCGGTGGAAGCATCTATTACAAGCATACTTTCGGCGAGATTTTCAGGCGCCTGATTATCTATAACCTTTTTGATTTTTCCAAGTTCTTCCATCAGGTTGAATTTATTTTGCAAACGCCCTGCCGTGTCTATTAAAAGTATGTCGTAGTTTTTTTCTTTAGCTTGTTTTATGGCATCAAAAACAACCGAGGCACTGTCAGCTCCGTCATTTCTGATAATGTCGGCACCTGCTCTTTTTGACCAAATATCAAGCTGTTCTTCCGCTGCGGCTCTGAATGTATCACCTGCGGCAATAAGGACTTTTTTGCCCTCCTGCTTGAATTTGTATGCCATTTTGCCTATAAGGGTTGTTTTGCCCGCCCCATTTACGCCTGTTACGAGAAATATGTTAAGCTGATTGGGTGTGAGGTGGATTTTGTCCGAAGGGGTCTGATTTAAAATTGCCATAAATTGATTTTTTAAAAATTCTCTTAAGTTTGATTGTGTTATTTTATCCCTTTGCGCTCTCAGGTTGTCTATTATGTAAGCGGAAGTTTCAACCCCTAAGTCAGCTTTGATAAGCGTTTCTTCCATTTCATCGAGAGTGTCCTCATCAATTTTTTCTTCGTTGGATAAGTTTGCTACAAAACTTTCAACAAGGGTTTTACCCGTTTTTTCTATGGTTTCTTTCAGATGAAAAAATGAGAAAGAGAAATCATTTTTTTGCGGCTCTTCTTTCGTTTCTTCAATAATTTCTTCAACAGCATTCTCAGCTTCCGAGCCGCCCAGCTGCTTAGCTTCTTTCTCGTTGGTATTCTCAGCTTCTAAGCCGCCCAGCTGCTCAGCTTCCTTCTCGTTGGTATTCTCAGCTTCCGAGCTGCCCAGCTGCTCAGCTTCCTTCTCGTTGGTATTCTCAGCTTCTAAGCTGCCCAGCTGCTCAGCTTCCTTAACGGGTTTTTCTTTTTTTCTGAAAAAATTAAACATAAACTTTATTTCTTTATTTTGTTAACTTCTGCGATTTTGCCCAAAATTCCGTGGATAAAAGACGTGCTTTCATCCGTGGAGTATTTTTTTGCTATCTCTACGGCTTCATCTACAATGACTTTAACCGGAACGTCTTTTGAAAAGAACAGTTCGCAAGCAGCCATTCTTAAAATAGAAAGGTCTATTGCCACCATTCTTTTAATGTCCCAGCCTATAGCGGATTCACTTATTGCATCGTCAATCTTTTGGCGGTTATCCCTTATTAATTCCACTATTCCTCTTGCGTAAGATTTAACTTCGTTTACTTCCTCCAAAAGCGCCAGCTCGGATATTTCCGTTGCCTGATAGCATTTTTCTACAACATCTAAAAGTATATCTATCTTTTCTTCAAAATCTTTTGTCATAGGCAGTTGTACGGCGATATTTTTTACGCCGATTGGTCTTGTTTTATTTACGTCCGCGTTTAATTCAAGGTTTTGAATATATTCTTTTACATTTATAAGACTTGTTGTAGTCGTTTTTAAATCATCGTTAGCGTTACTTACCAGTGTTCTTACCGAGTTTAATAATATTTCATCTATATCAAAGTCTTTCTTTTCAAGTTTTATTTGAGAAAGAACCATAATTATAAGTTCTCTTGAAGCTCTTCTTGCGTTCACTTTTTTTACCTCTTTCCAGTATCTGTTAAATATTAAATCACAAAGATTAATTGAGGTGAAGAGTTTGCAGCTAAGCAGCTGGGAAGCTGGGAAGTTGAGAAGCTGGGAAGTTGAGAAGCTGGGAAGTTGAGAAGCTGGGAAGTTGAGAGGTCGGGATTGGGGTGAAGCCGGGATATTATTTAGTATTGTAAAAGATATCATTCAAGCCCTTTTATAATTTTTTTTTAAATAATATAATGTTTTTACGATTAGACTATATAGGTACGCAAAACATGCCTGAAACTCAAACTATTTTAAAGCTTGGACAAGACTATAAACAAACGATTAGAAAAGCACTGGAATTGCTTAATAAGAAACAATTTTCATTGATTATCCATGGTGCAAGTTTCCCTTCTGTTGAATTTCAAGATACAGGCATGGGGTCTTTTTGCTCGGAAGGAGCCAAGAAACTGGTTGATTTTGCGCAAGGAATTTTCACAAGCATTCAGCTTGGACCTGCCGGAAAAACAAAAGCTATCGATGCTTCACCTTATACGGGGACAGTTTTTTCGAATAATCCTTTGTTTATAGACTTATATGAATTAACGCAGGATAATTATGCAAACCTTTTGAGCAGCGAAACTTTTAACTCAATAGTTGAAAACAACCCTAACAAAGGAGTTAACAAAGTAGCTTACTCTTATATCTTTACAAATCAAATGACGGCCCTGAAAGAAGCTTTCAGCTCGTTCAACCTTAAACTTGTTAAAAAGGATAAGCAGGCTGTTGCAATGAAAAAAGAGCTTGATAAATTTACTGCCCAAAATAATGACTGGCTTGAAAAGGATGCTCTTTATGAAGCATTATCGGTAAAGCATAACAATGATTACTGGCCTGCATGGGATGATGAAATTGACAGAAATCTTTTCAATATGAATACAAAGGAAGGTCAAATTGCCTCAGCACAAAGAATTAAAGAAATTCAATCCAAATATGTTAACGAAATTGAGTTTTATAATTTCTGCCAGTTCATAGCGGCAAAACAAAAAGAAGAAATGAAGAATTATGCGCTTTCTAAAGGCATAAAAATGATAGCGGACAGGCAAGTGGCTTTTTCAGACAGAGATTGCTGGGCTAATCAGGCATTGTTCTTAAAAGGCTGGTGTTTGGGCTGTCCTCCGGATTATTTTTCAAAAGACGGTCAGGCATGGGGTTTTAGTGTTATGAACCCTGAGAAAATGTTTAACAAAAACGGCTCTTTGGGTGAAGGCGGCAAACTAATGTTTAACCTTTACAGGAAGATGTTTAAAGAAAACCCCGGCGGTGTCAGGATTGACCACTTTGTGGGATTGGTCGACCCTTGGGTTTACAAAGAAGGATTTAAGCCAAAAGCTCAGGAAGGAGCAGGAAGACTTTATTCTTCTCCCGAACATCCGGAGCTTTCCCGATATGCAATAGCAAAAGAAAGTGATTTGAATTTGGAATTTGATTCAGACAGCGAATACCGAGTTAAATCTCTTACCAAAGAACAAATCTCAAGATACGCCGCTTTAATTGAAAAAATAGTTATGGCAGCGGCAAAAGCGGAAGGTATAGGTAAAGATTCCATTATATGTGAAGACTTGGGTACTTTGACATATCCCGTTGAAAAAGTTATGGAGCAGTTTGAGCTTAGCGGTATGAGATTAACCCAGTTCGTTAAGCCTGAGAAACCCGAACATCCCTACAGAGGCATTAATACAGATGCTAACAGCTGGATAATGGTTGGTACTCACGACAATGAACCTGTTTCTATGTGGGCAAAATCAATGATTAACACGGCAGAAGGATACTTGCATGCCAAAAATTTATCGGCGGATTTATGTTTGGATAAAAATTATATAGATTCTTATGCTGTAGAGTTATCCAAGAATGCACAGGAACTCACCAAGGCGAAACTTGTTGAATTATTTACCGCAAATTCTCAAAATATTCAGCTCTTTTTCACTGACTTTTTCGGAATAGAAGATGTTTATAATAAACCCGGAACATCGGGAGAGCAAAATTGGTCGTTAAGGCTGCCTAATAACTTTGAGTGGTTTTATTTTAATCAATTAGCAAAAGGTAAAGCCGCTAATTTAGCTCAAATTCTTATTTATGCGCTTAAGGTCAAAGGGCTTGATGCCGGTAATTATGACTTAGTTAAAAAACTTGAAGAGTATGCTTTTATATGAAAGAAAGCTTTGAAACAATAGATGAAGTAAATAATCGAACAATTTGATTTACAAATTAGTCGATTGTTTTTATTGGTGCTAAAATAAAAAATAAAGAGATTATGCGAGAGGGAAAAATAGAATGTTCGATAAAAAATATATGCTAATTTTGGCAATGTCCTTCGTGGTGTTTGCATCCGGGTGCAATAAGCAAGAACCTGTCAAGAAGATTGCTATAGTTGATGTTAAAACTATAGCAAGAGAAAATATAATAGACTCCATAGAATCAACGGGCAGAATTAATTCTACTTATAGCGTTGATATCGTAGCCAGAATAGACGGCTATCTTCAAAAAAGGTTTTTTAAAGAAGGAGCCGATGTAAAAAAGGGCGCCCTGCTTTTTCAAATAGAGCCTCAAACCTATGCTGCAAGACTTAATGAAGCAGGTGCAAATTTAAGAAATTCTCAGGCATCTTTAAAAAACGCACAAATTAATCTGAAAAGAGCGGCACAATTGGTAAAAGATGATTATATAAGCAAAGCCGAATATGATGAGAAACTGGCGGCAAGAGATATGGACAAAGCTGCTGTAGATTCAAATAGGGCAAGTGTTGTCCAAGCCGGAATTAATTACGGCTACACTAAAATATACTCTCCTATAGACGGTAAAATAGGAAAAATTCTTATTACGGAAGGAAATCTTGTAGGTCCTTCTGTTGGCACATTAGCCACTGTTGTGAGTACTAACCCTATTCAGGTTGATTTTAATTTGAAAAGCAAAGAGTTTTTAGCCGTTAAAAAAGCATCCCAAATGAAAGAATTTGATGATATAAAAGTTAAAATTAAACTTGCCGATGATACTATTTACCCTATACCCGGCAAAATAAAATTTGTAGATAATCAATTAGACCCAAGCACCGGTACTGTTTTGGTTAGGGCTACTTTTGACAATCCCAACAATCTTTTGGTACAGGGTGATTATGTAAAAGTAGTTTGTTATCTGGCACAACCCAGAAATGTTATTACCGTTCCGCAGGAAGCAGTTTTGGAAAGCGCTAAAGGAAAGTACGTTTATACTGTAAATAAAGATAAAAAAGCTGACATTGCATTTATTGAAGTGAGCGATTCTTATGACGGCAACTGGATTGTTACCGGCGGGCTGCAAGAGGGCGATGTTGTTGCGGTTAGGGGTTTGCAGCAGTTGCAGCCTGATATTCCGGTTATTACTTCAGGTGAATTGAAAGCTTCTAAAAAACAGCAGTCTGCAGAGCAGGAATTAGACAGAAGAAAAGATTTTGGTCAAAAAGTTATAACTAAAATAAAGAAAATATTCCAAAAAGGGGCAAAGAATGAACAGTAATTTCTTCATAGCCCGTCCGCGTTTTGCTATTGTTTTATCTATTTTTATAACTTTATTGGGTCTTTTGTCTTTGGGTGCTTTGAAACTTGAAAAATATCCCGACATTACGCCTGTGCAAATTAATGTAACGGCTACATATCCGGGTGCAAGTGCAGATGTTATAGAATCTACCGTCGCCACTGTTGTTGAACAGCAGGTAAACGGTGTAGAAAACATGACGTACATGATGTCTGTTTCAACCGACGGTTCTTATAGTTTAACAATATATTTCGAGGTCGGTACAGATAAAGATATTGCTCTTGTTAAAGTCCAAAACCGTTTACAGCAAGTAATGTCAAGATTACCTGAAGATGTAACCAGGCAGGGTTTAATTGTTAAAAGCAAGGTCAGCGGTTCAGGAGTACTAATCGCGGCCTTAACTTCGCCTGATAACACCTATGATACCTTATATCTGAGTAACTATGCTTCAATATACATAAGAGATGAGCTTCTTCGTGTTCCGGGTGTCGGTGAAGTGAACGTTTTTGGTGCGGGTGATTTCGGGATGAGGATTTGGATGAATCCCGAAAAAATGGCAAGTTTAAATGTAACGCCTACAGATATTATTGCCGCCGTTAAAGCTCAAAATACACAAGTTCCCGCCGGTGCTTTAGGTTTAGAACCTATGGTAGATAAACAAAAGATGCAGTTTACTTTGCGTACAAAAGGCAGACTTGTTGAAGCGGAAGAGTTTGAAAATATTATTATCAAGTCTAATATTGACGGCTCTAATATCAGAATTAAAGATGTTGCAAGGGTGGAACTTGGTTCTCAAAATTATACTTATACCGGACGTGTAAATGGTGCGCCTGCCGCATTAATTCAGGTTATACAGCTTCCTAATGCAAATATTATTGATGTAGCTAAAAATGCCCGTAAACTTTTATCTAAAACATCTGAAACTTTACCCGTGGGTATGGAGTTAAATATTGTAAGAGATGAAACCGAATATATTAAAGAGTCTATGTCAGAAGTATTAAATACAATCTTTGAAGCCTGCATTATCGTGGTTTTCCTTACCTATATATTTATAGGTTCCTTAAGAGCAACGGTTATTCCTATTCTTGCTATTCCTATTTCTTTGATAGGTGCGCTTTCAATACTTCCCGTACTTGGAATGTCAGTGAATACATTAACATTGTTCGCTATGGTTCTGGCGGTCGGGACGGTAGTGGACGATGCTATCGTTGTAATTGAAAATATTGAACGGCACATGGCGGAAGGCAAGGATAAAAGAGAAGCCGCAATTATTTCAATGCAGGAAGTTGGCGGGGCGCTTATTGCAATTGCTCTTGTTTTAATGGCGGTATTTGTGCCGTCTGCTTTTATCCCCGGATTAAGCGGTCTGATGTATAAACAGTTCGCTGTTTGTATTGCTACTTCTATTGCTATTTCGGCAATAGTGGCATTAACTTTGTCTCCTGCAATCAGCGCTGTTATATTAAAAGACCACGAAGCAAAAATAGGTGTTCTGGCTTGGTTTGACAAGAAATTCCAGCAATTTACCGACTTTTATATGCACATAACAAAATTCTTTGTTTACCATAAAAAAATAACAGCATTAACCTTTATCGGTTTATGTTTGTTTGCACTGTTCTTATTCAAAATTATACCAACAGGGTTTCTGCCTGATGAAGACCAGGGGGTATTATTTGCACAGGTAACGCTTCCTGACGGCGCAGCTTTAGCCAGATCTACCAAAGTAGTTGAAAAAGTCGAGAGCATATTAAAACAAACTGAAGGCGTGAAAAGAACAATAGCATTTGTTGGTATTAGCGGTTCTAATACAGCGTTCATTGTTATTCAACTTGAAGAATTTAAAGACAGAAAAAACAAAGATGAGAATGCATTTGCTATGCAATCTGCATTAAATAAAAAGTTTTATACAATGATACCTGAAGCCAGTATTTATTGTATTTCGCCGCCGTCAATTTCCGGTATGAGTATGATGGGCGGGTTTGAGTTTCAAATGCTTAATAAGGGTGAAAATTCTCCCCAACAAATGGCTCAATATGCAAGGCAGCTGATGATAGCCGCTAACCAAGACCCTAGATTAAAGGGTGTGTTTACAACATTCCAAGCCAATTTGCCTCAATATGTAGCCAATGTTGATGTGCAAAAAACTATGGCTCAGGGTGTGTCAATAAGCGATTTATATAATACACTTGCTGCACAATTCGGGAGTTATTATGTTAATGACTTTAACAAATTTGACAGAGTGTTCAGGGTTTATATTCAGGCTGATGATGAATTCAGGGCAAAACCCGATGATTTGCAAAGCTTATACGTCAAAAATAATCATGGCAAAATGGTTCCTATAAATACTATGGTAGAACTTGAACCGATAGTAGGAGCTTTAACTATTAATCGTTTTAACTTATACCGTTCAGTACAGTTTAACGGCAGTCCTAACGAAGGTTACAGTTCAGGTCAGGCAATGAAAGCTATGGAAGAGGTTATTACAAAAACACTTCCTGCCGATATCAGCTATTCATGGTCGGGGCAGTCTGCTCAGGAACTGGAATCTGCAGGTATGACGACTATTGTTATAGCTTTGGCGCTTTTGTTTGTATATTTATTTCTGGTTGCATTATATGAAAGCTGGACTATTCCTGTTGCCGTACTTTTGATTTCGCCGGTGGCAGCTATTGGTGCTTTGGCACTTCAGTATATTACGGGGCAGTCTTTTAACCTGTATTCGCAGGTTGGTATGATTATGCTTATCGGTTTGGCAACAAAACAAGCTATTTTGATTGTGGAATTTGCAAAGGAGCTGCATGAAAGAGACGGGCTTTCTGTAGAAGAAGCTGCTATGCGAGCGGGGCATCTTAGATTTAGGGCTGTAATTATGACATCCGTTGCTTTTATTGTAGGTGTATTACCGTTGGTGTTTGCACATGGTGCAGGTTCTGAAAGCAGGGTAGCTGTTGGTGTTACGGTATTTGGCGGCATGAGTGCGGCTTGTATATTTGGGACTCTCTTGGTTCCCGCTTTTTATGTAATTATTCAATCCACCACAGATAGATTTATGAATAAAGCTAAGAGAGAGGCATAATATGAAAAATAAAATTTTAATAATACTGTTAATTATGACGATGGCTGCTACGCAAGCTGCTTTTATCGGCAAAGCCCAATCTATAGAAGAAACAGGTAATATGCAAATGAAACCCGCTCCTTCCAAAAAAGAGATTAAAGCGCTTGAGAAAAAACTAAAAGCAGAAGAAAAAGCCGAAAAAGAACGGATAAAGTGTGCAAAAAAACAAGAAAAAAAGGTTGAACAGGATGTTAAGATGACCCAAACTCATTTTGTTGATAAAAAACAGGCGGAGCAATTCGGTAATGTCGTAGATAATGTTATTAAGCAGGAAAATATTAGCCCTACAAAGTCGGATGCTAAAGTAGTAGAAGGTTATGTGCAGGAAACCTTTATTTTATCTCTTGATGATTGTATAGCAAAGGCTCTGCAAACAAATCCCATTATACGTTCAGCTTTTAGTAACAGCGAAATTGACAAAACTAAAATAGGTCAGGCCTGGTCTAAATATTTGCCTACTTTTTCTATGACAAACGGCGCAACAAGAAACAGGTTTTTGACAATTAACTTCCCTGTTCCGCAGCAATATTATACTTTTTATAATGCTATTGACGCCAGTACTACGCAGTTGATTTTTGACTTCGGTAAGACAAAGGCAAAGGCAGATGCATCTAAAAAAGTTTATGAAGCGTCTGTTGCTACTTTAAATGAAACCATAAATAACACTATTTATAATGTAAAAGAAGCTTATTATCAGTTGCTTTATTCTATGGAAAAGCAGAATGTTTATTTGGATGCTATTGATGCGTATTCATTGCAATATAAACAGGCATCCGCTTTTTATACAATAGGTACAAAACCTAAAATCGACGTGGTTAATGCAGAATATAATTTAGGTAATGCAAGGTTGGGATATATTAAAGCTTCCAATGAAACCCAGATTGCGTATGCGAAATTAAATAATGCCATGGGTATTCCCAAAGAGGTTGATTATAAACTTCTTGATAAATTAAAAGTGCAGGATTACGTTTGTGATTTTGATTTTTTGGCAAGAGCTGCTTTTGAATCAAGACCCGAGCTTGAGTCTTTCAGAAAAAAAGCTTTGGCCTCAAAACTTAACGTAAGATACAGCAAGAGAGCATTTTATCCTGACATTGAATTTGTAGGTCAAATCCAAGCCGGCGGCGGTACTTCTTTTACTGATGATTACGGGTTTAAAGTGGGCGCTCAAATGGCATACAAGACCACTAATTTTTACCTGCTTAAAAAACAGGTGGATGAAGCAAAAGCCACATATCAAAGAGACTTGGCTGATTTAGCGGTGGAGGAAAACGACCTGTATTTGGAAGTAAGAGAAGCTTATATTAATTTAAAAAATGCAAAAGAAAGTGTTCCTGTTTCTGCTCTTGCCGTTAAAAAAGCAGAGGAGCAGTATAAGTTGGCAAGCGGCAGATATAAAGCCGGAGTCGGTGACGCCATTGAATTTAAAGATGCAGAAAACACCTACAGAAGTGCCAGATTAGATTATTTGAATGCTTTAGTGAACTATAATGTATCAGCAGCGAGTCTTGAAAAAGTAATCGGTTCAAAGCTGGTTGCAAAATAATTTCAAATTTATACGGATTTTTTATCGTTGTGTTTAATGGAAGAAATATAAGCGGCAACGATAAAAACAAGACCAATAAGCCCTGTAATGGCTTCCGGTACGGGTTTTACGGTTGCTATAAGCATGATTACCGCCAAAGCGCCTATTGCCCAGTGTGCGCCGTGTTCTAAATATAAAAATTGTTTTAGTGTCTTTTTCTCTACCATCATAATAGTAAATGAACGGACAAACATTGCCCCTATAGCAAGACCTATTGTGATAATTATTACATCTTTGCTTAGTGCAAAAGCCCCGAGTACGCCGTCTAACGAGAAGGATGCATCTATTAATTCAAGGTACATAAAAGCAATAAAACCCGCCTTAAACGACTGTTTAGGGCAGGTCAGCGCTTCTGTATGATTTGCTTTTTCTTCCATAAATTCACTTAACCCATGGATTACTATGTATAAAATAACTCCCGCCAGACCTGCTAAAATAGCATGCATTCTTTCCGCTTCAGGTACAAAGGATTGTAAAATCGAAATACCAAGCAGTGTGGCAACTGTTTCAATACCGCTAATATGACCGACATGGGATAGTTTTTCTTCGATAGGTTTTAACCAGTGGATTACTTTTTTTTCATTAAAGAAATAGTGAAGAAAGAGCATTAGAAGGAAACTTCCCCCGAAAGTCAATACTGCGATATGACTTAGTTCAAGGTAGTGTTTATATTTATCTACATCGTTTATTGTTATATACATTGTTTCAAGAATGGAAATATTTGCAAACACAGATACAATTATAACCGGAAACACCAATCTCATCCCAAATACCGCAATAACAATCCCCCAGGTTAAGAATCTATGCTGCCATTCAGGGGTCATTTTTTCTAATCTCATAGCATTTACTACGGCATTGTCAAATGATAAGCTGACTTCAAGAATACTCAGTACCGCTACGATAAAAACAGATAACAGCCCGGCGCCCGGCGTCCGGTATTCACCCCATAAATATGCACAAATAATACCTATAATTGTTAATATTATAGAAGATTTATAGTAACGTAACATAAGCCTGCTCTCTTCTTGCTATTCAACCATACAAAAATATTATCTGATATTATAAATATTAAAGCAAGGAAAACTTAGTTTTGTCTGGCGCTTACATTATAGTCAAATGTTAAAATTACATCAGCGTAAGAATTTTTATAACCCGCAGGCAAAGCATTAAACGGCTGGGCTTTTTTTACGGCGGCAATAGCGCTGTTGTCGGTAACAGGGTCTCCTGAAGGAGTTCTGATATTTAAAACCATCAACGAGCCTGATTTTGAAATTCTCAAGAACAAGACAGTTTTCTTATTATTACCGGAGCTTGGCATTGCCCAGTTTCTTACTATTTTTCTTTGGAGTTCTGTTACATAAGGTCTTAAATCAACATCATTGGCATCGTTACCGTATTGATTGGCACTTCCGGGTTTTGGTGTTCCTGCTGTACCGTAATAATAACCGCCGCCGCCTTTTCTTTCTCCTGTCCCCACACTGTCGCCTTTTCCGCTTCCGCCTGCGCCTTCACCGTCAGAGATAACAGAGGTTGAACCCGCTGAAGGTGAGTGGTAGCCTTGTTTGCTTCCCGCGCCAAAACCTACATCGTCGGATATGGTTTTTACTTTTGGCATATTAATTGCAAACGGGCTGGGCATATTTAATATAGGTGCGCTTGAACCCTTTTTAGGGGTTTTTGCAAGCGGGATATTTGCCTGAGAAACAGCTTTGCGTGTGTTTTTTTGAGGAGTTTCATTAACCACGTTGGATGCGGCTGTAATTTTTGACTTTTTTATACTTTTAAGTCCGCCCTCATCATCGCTGTACATTCTTTTATCAGGTCTTGGTCCTGCCAAAGCCCGATTATTTTGAGCCGTAGTTTTTTTTGTGAAAGATTTTTTGACGTTGTATTTTTCAGGGTTAAGCAGTACAAATTCTATATCTCTTATTTTTGCTTTAGGCCGGTCAAAAAGTGATAAATCAAAGCCCAAATACATAAGCAAAATGATAATTGCCTGCAGTATAAAAAAGCCCAGAACAAAAAATAAAATGTGCAAAAAGAATGATATAAACAACGATTTTGTTAATGACATTTTTTCTTTCGATTCTTCCATAAATAGGGATAGACCATGTTTTATGGAAGAAAACGGATTATTTGTTTTTGTAATAAATATTTCGTTCATTTTCATTTTTTTCGTCCGCTCAACTGTTTAATATAGTTTTTTAACTCTGCCGTTCTCTTTTTTATTATGGGGGCATTTTCGTCTTTTGGTGCTAAGGTTAAAAATTTCTCATAATTTTTGATAGCTTCATTATATTTTTTCTCATTATCCAATATTATGCCATACAAATAATAAGAAGAAGGAAATTCTGGTTTTTCTTTTATTATAGCGCCTAATAATTCTTTTGCCTTGGCATTATTTTTGCTCTCCATATAGATTACGGCAAGGTTAAAGTTTGCCGTAATATTTTGAGGGTCTGCCGTCAAGGCATTTTGATAATATTTGACAGCGTTTGCATTATCATTTTTTTCTTTGTAAATATTACCGAGCTTTACCATAACATCTGAGTTATAGGGTTGAGCTTTCAGCACATCCGAGTAGTATACCAGACTCTCATTGTATTTTTTTTCCCCGTAGAAAATATCGGCCATATAACCTTTTGCTATAGTGTTGTTTTCGTCCAGTTCAATTGCTTTAGAAAATTGTTCTTTTGCTTCTTCCTTCATGTCTTTTTGCAGAAGCATTTCACCGTAAACAACTTTTAAATCAGGATTATCAGGCTCTTTTTCAACATTTTCTTTCATATTATTAATAATTTCTTCAGAAGTCTTTGAAGCAAAAACTATATCGGCTAAATTCTGGTAAGCTTGTGCATAATTTACATCAGTGGTGATAGCCTTTTTATAAAGTTCTACCGCCTGTGCATAATTGTTTTGTGAATAAGCTTCCTGCCCTTTTTTTGTATAAGCTTTTGCCAAATCCTGTTTTACCTGGCGGTTGTCTTTTATTTTTAAAGATTTATTCAGGTAAATAATGGAATTATCTGTATCGCTGTTTTGGGAGTAGGCTAAAGCTATGTTGTAAAGCAACGAAGCATCATCAGGCTTGGCTTGCAATGCTTTTAAGTAGTAGTCGATTGCTTTTTCGTAGTCTTTTGCAAGATGGTAGCATCTGCCTATCTCCTGAGTTATATTAGGGTCATCGGGTTTGAGCGCCAGCGCTTTTGTAAAAGCGCTTAAGGCACTATTTACATCATTTTTTGCTTCATAAGCAATTCCTAAATTATAATAGGCATCAGAATTATTGGGCATATCTCTTAAATAAGCTACATAAAATTCTATGGCATCGTCGTAATTTTTTTCATCAAAAAGCAGGTTGGCGAGGTCAAATTTTGCATTAACAAAACGAGGGTCCATCATAATTGCTTCTTTATAATATTTTATTGCTGACTGTTTGTTATCGACAGCCTGATATGCCTGAGCCAGATATAACCTGCTAAGAGCATTTTCAGGTTCTTTTTCGCAGGCTGATTTTAGGATAGTTACGGCTTTTTTGTAGTTGCCGTCCATTAAAAAAGCTCTGCCGTAATTCGTCCAATCATCAAAATCAGCAGGATGATTTTTAATAAGCTGTTCATACTCTTTTATTGCTCCCTGAGGAAGGTTTGCGTTCAGATACGTTGTGGCAATATTTTTGTGAGCAATTATATGCTCGGGATAGGTATTTAAAAATATTTTATAATTTTCTATAGCCGCCTGATAATTACCTAAAGAATTTTGTACTATTGCAATATTAAAGTAATTATATTTATAGTCAGGGGCAAGTTCCAGTGCTTTTTTGTACGCAGCGTAAGCATTTTCATACTCGTTTAGTTCCTGGTAAATGTTGCCTATGCTTGTGTATATAGAGCTGTCATTCGGAGTGTATCTTAAAGCCGTCTTATAATTTTCCAGGGCTTCGCGTTTTTCTCCAAGCTCAACCTGCACTCCCGCAAGTTTGATATACAGAATTGATTCAACAGGGTCTATGTTAACGGCTTTTTCATACTGGGTTTTTGCACCTTCATAGTCTTTTATTTGATATAGTTTATTGCCGTTTTGATAATATTTAAAAGCTTTCTTTGACATTGCATCAGCGCTTGAATTAACATGGAATGCTATCAGCAGCGCCAGAAATAATATAGAATACTTTCTCATGGCTCTCTCTTACTTTTCTTGCTCTTGAGTTTAATTGTACCAAAATAAAAACTTTTTGACGATTTGTAAACTTTTTGTTGTATACTATAAGTTGACAATGTAGAGGAAAAAATTATGAATGAAAATGTAAAATCTTGCAGATTTGAAATCGGCGGCAAAGAAGTTGTCGTTGAAACAGGAAAGTTGGCTAAGCAAGCCAGCGGAGCAGTGACTATAAGGGTCGGAGATACTTTGTTATTGGTAACAGCTACAGTTAGCGAAAACCCAAGACCGGGTATAGATTTCTTCCCGTTAACAGTTGATTATGAAGAAAAAATGTCTGCGGTAGGCAAAATTCCCGGCGGATTTTTAAGAAAAGAGGGCAGACCCGGTGATAAAGCTATTTTAGCAAGCAGATTAATAGACAGACCTATCAGACCTTTATTCCCTAAAGGCTTTAGGAACGATGTTCAGATAACAGCACAGGTGTTTAGTTCAGACCAATCCGAACAACCTGATGTATTGGCAATATTAGCGGCTTCTTTCGCTTTATCGTTGAGCGGAGCCCCTTTTGAAGGACCTATCGGCGCAGCAAGAATAGGAAGAATTGACGGTAATATGGTTGTTAACCCTACTTACAACCAGGTTGATAAAAGCGATATGAATATCGTGATAGCAGGAACGGAAGATTCTGTTATTATGGTTGAAGCAGGGCTCGATTTTGTATCGGAAGATGATATTATGGCTGCTGTTGATTTAGCTCAGGCAGAAATTAAAAAACAGGTTGCAATGCAAAAGCAATTTATGCAGGAATGCGGCAAAGCTCCCGTTGAGTTTGTAAACCCTTATGATACAACAGAGCTGGCTGAATTTATTTCAAACTTGGCTTATGATATAGTTTCTGATGCATATCATAACTTTGATAATGATTACAGACGCAATAAGCTTAAAGAAGCAAAAGAACTTGTGGCTGCTAAATTGGAAGAGCTGCCTGAAGAACATTCAATTAAAGTTTTCATCGCTTCAAGTCCGTTGGATTTTGTTTCGGAAGAATTTAAATCTTTAGAAAAGAAAATAATGCGCAAAATGATTACCGATGAAGGTACAAGAGCTGACGGCAGAAATCCGCAGGAAGTTCGTCCTATCTGGGTTGAAGTTGGTGTTCTTCCAAGAGCGCACGGAAGTGCGGTTTTCACAAGAGGTCAAACCCAGGTACTTTCCGTATGTACGGTGGCAGGTCCGAGTATGGCACAAGAGCTTGACGGCATTGACCCTCAAACTAAAAAGAGATATATGCACAGCTACGCTTTCCCGGGCTATTCCGTAGGTGAAGCTAAGCCTCTTAGAGGTGCCGGCAGAAGAGAAATCGGGCACGGCGCGCTGGCTGAAAGAGCCATTATCCCTTCTCTTCCTTCAGAAGAAGAATGCGGTTATGCAATAAGAGTTACGTCTGATGTTATTGAATCTAACGGTTCAACAAGTATGGCAAGTACTTGCGGAAGTTCCTTAGCGCTTATGGACGCTGGTATTCCCGTTAAGACTATGATTGGCGGAGTGGCTATGGGTCTTATTCAGGAATCATCAAAAATTACTGTGTTGACAGATATTCAAGGCATTGAAGACTTCTTAGGCGATATGGACTTCAAAGTTACAGGCAACGAAACAGGAATTACCGCTCTTCAAATGGATATGAAGATAAAAGGTATTTCAAGAGAAACCTTAACCAATGCCCTTTATCAGGCAAAAGACGGCAGACTGCATATTTTGAGTAAAATGAAAGAAGTTATATCGGCTCCAAGAGAAGAAATGTCTGATTGGGCGCCAAAAATTATGACGTTCAAAATCCCTGTTGACTGCATAGGCGGTGTAATAGGACCCGGCGGTAAGACCATCAGGAATATTATTGACAGCTCAGGTGCTACTATTGATATAGTTGATGACGGCACAGTTACAATTACAAGTGTGGACCAGGAAGGAGCTAATATAGCAAAATCAATGGTTGATGCTTTGGCATTGAAATTAGTTCCCGGATTGGTTTCAAAAGGTGTGGTAACAAGGATACTTCCTATCGGTGCGATTGTTGAAATTGCCCCGGGTAAAGACGGTATGGTTCACATTTCTCAAATTGCACAAGAAAGAGTAAATCAAGTTGAAGATTATATTAAACTTGGCGATAGAGTAATTGTTAAAGTTACCGAAGTCGACGACAGAGGTCGTACAAAAATGACTATCAAAGGTGTAACCGATGAAGAAAAAGCAGCTTTAGGCTAGTTTTTAAATAAAAATAAAAGAAACGTCCGATTTTAAAAAACGGGCGTTTTTTTATGTGAAATAATAATTTACAATGCAAAAAAAATAATAGCAATTTATTGCAATTTATGCTTTTATATAATTATTAAATTATTTTTAGGAGGCTCCATGTTTGGAAGAAGATATTGTAAAGTCCCTTAGCGTAGAGGGAATAATAACAGAAAAAATAGAAACACCGTTGGTTGATGCGTTGGAATATATCCAAAATCATCCTATGGTGCAGTTTCATATCCCGGGTCATACAAAAGGTGCCGGTTTATATAAAAGATTCAAAGAAATAGTAGACAAGGGAGCATGCTTCTTAGATACGACTGATGAATTTAATAACATAGGAACATTGCACCCTGCTACAGGTTCTGTGCAAAAATCCCAGGAATTATGCGCGGAAGCATTGGGCGGCGCACACTCGTATTTTCTTTTGAACGGCTCGTCTGTGGGTAATTTTGCGTTGGCTCTTACATGTACAAAGCCTGACTCCAAGGTTATAATCGGCAGAAACTGCCACCGTTCTGTTATTACAGGGCTGGTGATGACCGGCGCTCAGCCTTTATGGTTAACCCCTCAAAAGCATGAAAACTGGAGCGTCTGGGGCGGTGTAAATCCGTCTGATGTAGAAAAAACTTTACGTGAAAATAATGACGTTTCAATGGTTTGGGTAACAAGTCCGACTTATGAAGGTATTGTCAGCGATGTTGAAGCTATTGCCCAAGTTTGCAGGAAGTACAATGTAACTTTTGTAGTTGATGAGGCACATGGGGCTTTGTGGAATTTTAGTGATAATATGCCGCAAGGCGCGCTTCATCTCGGCGCTGATGCGGTTGTGCATTCTATGCACAAAACTGCCGGAAGCTTTTCGCAAAGTTCTGTTTTAACCCTATCCCATAATTCAAGAATAAACCCTAAGGTTATTGAAAATAACTTAAGGCTGCTCCATACAACAAGCCCTTCCGTTTTGCTTTTAGCCAGTTTGGATGCGGCAAGAGCCTATCTTTCAAGCTTGGAAGGCAAAGACGCAATTGAAAATGCCGTTAAAAATGCAAATTATATAAAAAATGAACTGAAAAATGTTCCTAAAGTTCGTGTTTTGACAAAAGAAGACGGATTTCTTTTAGAACCGGCAAGGGTTTATTTAATGCTGGAAGATTTATGCGGAAGACGGTTGGAAAATATTCTCAAAATTGAATACAACATAGAAATTGAAGCTTCCACCGATAACGGAATTTTAGCGCTTTCCAATATAGGCGGGAGTTTTGAAGATGCACTTTATTTTGTAAAAGCTGTAAAAGAAATAGCTGCAAAAGAGCATTCGGATATTTCATATTTGGAGGATTATAAATTCATGCCTCTTCTTGAGCCTGAAATTGTGATGACTCCGAGAGAAGCATTCTATAAAGAGTTTGAAATGGTTGATACACCAGACTGTGTAGGAAGAATTTCCGCTGATTTGATAGCGGAATGCCCGCCGGGTATTTTTGTATTAGCTCCCGGCGAATTAATTAGTAATAAACATTTACCTTACTTGGCGAACTATAAATCTATAAAGGTGTTAAAATAATTATAGTCAGTTACATGCTTTTGAGGTAATTTATTATGATTATTCCCAGTATTGATATTATGGATGGTAAGGCCGTTCAGTTAAGACAAGGTGCAGACAAGGTTATAGAAAAAGATAATGTCTTTGAACTTGCCGAATATTTTTCACGTTTCGGTGAAATAGCAATAATCGACTTGGATGCTGCCATGGGCAAGGGCGATAACCTTGACCTTATTAAACAGTTGATAAAAAAATACCCTGCAAGAGTTGGCGGAGGGATAAGAACCCATGAAAAAGCTTTGGATTTAATTGCTTCCGGCGCTAAAAGAATTATTATAGGCACAGCAGCATGCGAAAATCTGCTCAGCCAGCTGCCAAAAGAAAGGCTTATAGTTGCAATTGATACAAAAAACGGCAAAGTTGTTACAGAAGGTTGGATGAAAACTACCGAGTTTAAACCCGAAGAATACGTCAATCGTTTCAATAACTTTTGTTCGGGATATTTGTACACCATAGTTGAAAAAGAAGGCATGATGTCCGGTACGGATGTTGATGCCATACGAAAAATAAGGGAATTAACAGAACATGATTTGACTGCTGCAGGCGGGATTTGTGCTATCGATGAGATAAAACTGCTTGATGAAATAGGCGCCAACTCTCAACTTGGAATGTGTATTTATAACGGTTCCTTGGATTTAAAAGAAGCTTTTGCAAATTTGCTAGATTTTGAGAAAACTCCGCTTATGCCGACAATAGTTCAAGATTTATACTCTAAGCAAGTACTTATGCTTGCATATTCCAATGCAGAGTCATTGAAAAAGTCTTTTGAAGACGGGTTGGCAACTTACTATTCACGTTCAAGAGAAGAGCTTTGGACAAAAGGTGAAACTTCGGGAAATACCCAAAGACTCGTTAATGTGAAATATGACTGCGACAAAGACGCCTTGCTTTTCACCGTAGAACAAAAGGGGGTTGCCTGCCATACGGGTGCGTATTCCTGTTTCGGAGAAAGAGAATTTGTCATACATGACCTTGTCGCCGTGCTTGAAGATAGACTAAAAGACTTGCCGGAAGGTTCTTTTACAACAAAATTATTTAACGATGAATTTTATTTGAAACGTAAGATTATGGAAGAAGCTTTTGAAGTTGTAAGCTTTAAAGAAGGGGACGGTTTGCCTTGGGAAATGGCAGATTTAACTTATTTCTTACTTGCCTTTATGGTAAAAAATAACGTTGATATTAACGATGTGTTAGCTAATTTGGCATCAAGGAGAAAATAGTTTTTATGCAGATAGTCAGTTATAGTGAATTACCTGCTGAATTTTTTGAGTTTAAACTTTTTAATAAATTGCCCTCCGTACATGCAATTATTGAAGATGTAAAAAAACGCAAAGATGAAGCATTAATAGATTATTCAAGGCAATTTGGCGATGGTGATATTAAAAACATCGAACTTACGCAGGCTGAAATTGATGCTGCTTTTAAAAAAGTTCATGACAATACTATTTGTGCGATAAAAATAGCTATAGAGAACGTAAAACGCTTTGCTCATACACAAAGAGCTTCCATAAAAGAAGTGGAATTATTCTCTAACGGCGGAACATTAGGACAAAAAATCATTCCGCTGCGAATAACAGGCGCCTATGTTCCGGGCGGGAATTATCCTTTGCCGTCTTCTGCGATTATGTCTGTAGTTCCTGCAAAAGTTGCAGGTGTACAGGAGGTTGTTGTATGTTCTCCTAAGATACAGGATGTTACTGTTGTTGCAGCTTCTTTGGCAGGAGCGGACAGGATTTTCAGGGTTGGCGGAGTTCAGGCTATAGCTGCTATGGCTTATGGTACCGAAACTATACCTAAAGTAGATAAGATAACAGGTCCGGGCAATAAATTTGTTACTATGGCGAAAAAGCTTGTTTACGGTGATTGCGGCATAGATTTTTTGGCAGGTCCTTCAGAGGTTTTAATTATAGCCGATGATAGTGCAAAACCTGATTTTATTGCAGCCGATATGCTTGCACAGTGTGAACATGATGCTGATGCCAGCGCTATTTTAATCACAAATTCAGAGCTTTTGGCTTACAGGGTAAGTGATAAGATTAACGAATTTTTGCCTAAGTTAAAAACAGGTAAAATTGCGCAGGCTGCACTGGAAAATTCTTACATAATTATGGTTGATGATTTGTCTATGGCTGTAGAAATTGCTAACAGAAAAGCCCCCGAACACCTTGAGCTTATAGTAAAAAATGAAGGTGATTATATAGACAAATTGACTAATTACGGCTCTCTGTTTATAGGCAATTATTCCCTTGAGGCGCTTGGGGATTATTGCTCGGGTACTAACCATATTTTGCCTACTAACGGAGTTGCAAGGTACAGCGCCGGTTTAAGCGTGTTTGATTTCCTTAAAATTCAAACCTGGCAGAAGTTTACCGGTTCAAGTTCATCGCGGGATATAACAAAAGTTGCCTCTCATTTAGCGCATATTGAAGGTTTATCCGCACATAAAATGGCATGTGATATAAGATTGGATTTATAATTTTTTCAGTAAAATTTCAGGCAGCTTTTTTATTATTTTAAAGTTATCTGTTTTTTGTGCCAAAAATTTGAAGCCTTCTATACATTTGTTTTTGCAGAATTTAAAAATTTTATCTACAACTACGAATTTGAATTTTTCCGCCAAAAATCCATAGTAACTGTACAGAATATTCAACTCTCTTGCTTCTTTTTTTATCGTTGTAAGCTGTGTTTCCATTTGTTTTTTTAAGTCTTTTAAATGTTCCAGTTTTTTGTCTTCTTTTGGCAGTTTTAATAATTTCCCGTATTCGATTTTTTCGTCAATGACTTTTAACTCTTTTTCAAGAGTATTTATTTTGATTTTCAGGAGTACTGATTTATTGGTAACATTCTTGTTTACCGTGGATAAAATCAGGCTGGTATCCAAATCATCTATGGATTTATGCGGTTTCTTTTTGATTTTTTCCTGCGGCGGTTTGGCAACAAAAGGGGATTCGCCTTTGAAAACAAAAGCGTTATTAAATACATTTTCTTTTTGTTGTTTTTGCTCAAACATAGCGATTGCACACCAATCCTTACTTAGATGATACACTTTTTTTGCGGTTTAGTGTTCATATATTAGATTGATATTTTGGATTCTGCGGCTTTTAAGAACTCTTCCGTGAAATTTTGCCAGCTTAGCGTTTGAACTTTTTCATAGCCTTTTGTTGCTATTTCATCAAATCTGTTTTCACTTTTTACCATTTCAAGCATTTTAACGGCGAGGTTTTTAGCGGGGGTTTTACCGTAAGGAGCTACAAAGCCTGAAACCCCGTCTTGCACTATTTCACAGGCGCCGCATCTTTCTGTGGTGATTACTATTTTGCCGTAGCTCATCGCCTCAGGCGCTACAAGCCCGAAGGCTTCTTGTCTTGAAGACATCACAATTGCATCTATAGAATTATAAAATTCTGACATATCCTCCTGGAAAGGCAAAAATTCTACATTGCTGTGTATTCCAAGCAAAAAGGTGAAGGCTTTTGTGAGAGAGTTCTTTTCTGCTCCGGGGTATATAATGCGGGCTTTGAAGTTTTTAAACTTTTTCTTTAAATGGTGCAGCGCCGCTAAAAATATGTACCCGCCTTTTATATCAAATCCTACCGCACTCATCCCGAATACAATATTTTTCTCATCCGCTCTTTTAAATTCTTTGTATTCGGCAGGTATATCAATCCCGGGATACAGGACGTGTATTTTTTCAGCCGGCGTTTCTAAATACTTTTTAAAGTCATATTTCAACAACTCTGACGGCACAAATACAAGATTTGTTGTTTCAATTATGGACATTGCGCCGATAGAATCCGTTGTAAGGGTAGAAAATCTTTTTGGCTGGAATAGTTTATTCACAAAGTTTTCAAGAGGGTGCCTTACCTCTTTAAGCCTGTATAGTGTACTGTGTCCGTGTACATATACGGCATCGCAGTTTGCTACTCCTAAATTTTCAGAGAAAACTATATCATATTCTTTTAATTCGGTATTTCTGCGCTCTTGTGTAAGTACAAACGGCTCAGGAACTATGAAAATCCCTTCTTTGTCGATTTGATTATCATATTTTAAATTGACTTCATTGCAAAAAATGTGAACGGTATGCCCTTTTTTTATCAGCTCTGTAATGAGCCTGTAGTTCATTTTTTCGCCGCCGCCGTAAAAATTGTTATCTTCAAGTTTTCTTGTTATAAATGCAAATTTCATAAATATATATTACCCGTAATTTTAGTTTACCATGGATGATTATTATTTAATATCAATTTATTTTTGAGTTTGTTATAATTGTTTTAACGCTACAGAGGGTTAGTTATGGAATTTATAAAAAAACATTCAGTATTATCAGCTGTTCTTATATTACTTTTGGCTTGTTTTTTCGTATTATTTTACGGTTTGGGTTCATATCCTTTTATCGATGTTGATGAAACAAGATATGCAATTATGGCGAGAGAAATTTTGCTGAGCCATGATTGGGTTACAATGCAGTTTAACTTTGAACCGTTTTTTGACAAGCCGCCTTTGTATTTTTGGCTGGTGGCAATATCGTATAAGATTTTTGGCGTGATGAGCAGCTTTGCGGCACGTTTGCCTGTGGCATTGCTGGCGGCGGTGAGTGTTTTCGCTACCTATTATTTTGTTAAACGTGTTAAATCTAATATATCAGGACTTGTAAGCGCTTTGATTTTACTCACTATGCTTGAGTTTACAGTACTTGCAAGGATTTCTATAATTGATATGGTTTTTGCCGCAATTTTGACGCTTAGTGTTTATAGCGGCGCTTTGACAAACTTTTGCGAAGAAAAAAATGAGAAGTTCTACTGGTATGTTTCTTATGCACTTATGGGGCTTGCGATTTTAGCCAAAGGTTTGGTGGGATTTGTTCTTCCTTTTGGAATTCTGTTTGTATTTGCAGTTTTTACAAAGAGGTTAAAAAACTTTTTTAACCCTGTGAACATTATCCCTTCCTTTATAATTATGCTGCTGGTTAGTATGCCGTGGTACGTGGCTATGTATCAAAAACATGGCATGATATTCATCGAAGAGCATATTATAAGACATCATTTCGGAAGGTTTATAGATTCGGGCGGACTTAAGGAAAAAGAACCCGTGTGGTATTTTATACCGGTTTTGTTAATCGGGATTTTCCCTTATGTGTTTAATTTTTTGGCTTTAATTATCAAACAGACAAAAAATGCTGTACTTTTAGGCGGGGAGGTTTTTGGCAAAATACAAGACTGGTTTGTTGAACTTGATAATTCAAAAAAACTGAATATATTTGCTCTTGTATATGCGGTTTGTGTTTTTGGTTTTTTCAGTATTTCAAGCGGAAAGCTGCCCACTTATATTTTGCCTATGTTTCCTGCTGTTGCCATATTGCTTGGGAATTTTTGGTGTGATTATTTGATTAAAGATGAGAACAAATATCTTATAAAATTTTCAAGTATGTTTCTGGCGTTTACTTTGTTTATTGGCGGTATGTTTGCTTTGGCGTCAAGTTATTTGCTGCCTCAAGATGTTGCTGATTTAGTAGCCCCTATGAAAATTATTGTTGCTGTTTGGTTTCTTTTAACCTCTTTTCTTTTACTTGCTTTCATAGGAATGAAGAAAAAATATTTGGTTTTTGCAATGCATGTTCTGTTTATGGCGGGTGTTTCGATTATTGCCGTGCATTATGTTTTTGATTTAATCCATAAAGGAGGGCAAAATGAACTTGCGGAATATTCTTCTGTGGCAAATGAGCAAAAAGCCGCAGAGCTTGTTACTTATAATTTCGGGATAAGACCGTCCGCGTATTTGCATTTTCCTGCGGGAATGGTATTTATTACAGAACCTGATAAACTGCGGCTGCAAAAAATTCTTTCAGATAAAAACAATGTATTTGTTATAATAAAAAATAGTAATGAAGATAATAATATTGAAGCATTTTCGCTTACACAAGTTAAACAAGGTAATAAGTACTCACTTTATAGGAATTAGAATATGAAAAAACAAAATGTATTGGCTCATCTTGAGAAAAGTAAAGTTTTTACCGTAATAAGAGAAAGTAAGAACTTTAAGACGCTTGATGTTGTAAAAGCATTGGTAAAAGGTCATTTAACAACTATAGAAATATCGATGGATATTCCGAATGCAATTGAAATTATTCGGGAAATGTCCAAAGACAACAAAGTTCTCTTAGGAGCATGCTCTATTATTACGACATGTCAGGCCCAGGCGGCAGTTGATGCAGGTGCGCAGTTTTTAGATACTCCGGTAATTGAAATGAGTATAGTCAAGTTTGCCAAAGGAGTGGATGTTCCTCTTATAATGGGTGCTTCTACCGCTAATGAGGCTTATGAAAGCTGGAAACTTAATACGCTCTTGACTAAGATTTTCCCTGCCAAAGATATGGGCGGAGCTGAATATATCAGTGATATTATGAGAGCTATGCCTTTCTTGAAATTAATTGCTACAAGCGGTGTTGAGATTGATGATTTCCTTGATTATATAGAAGCAGGTGCCATTGCTGTGGGATTGGGAAAATCTTTGTTCGAGAATGCAAAATCTTTGGAAGAAATCACACAAAGAGCTTTACTTGTAAGAGAAAAACTTGATAAATATTTAGCACAATAATGATGATAATTCTTGTTTTTTGTTATATCATTAGCTTATAGACGATAGAGGATACATCAATGGAAAAAATGCTTGATAAAATTATAAGCATTGAAAAATCATATAACGAATTGGGAGAAAAACTTTCTGACCCTAATGTAATTGCTGATTATAAAGAGTTTACAACCTTGTCCAGATTAAGAAAATCAATGGAAGAAACCGTTGAACTTTATAAAAAATGGCAGGAAGCATCTAAAGTTTACAGTGAGTCTGTGCAGATGCTTAGAGAAGAAAATGACCCTGAGATGAGGGTGTTTTTAGATGCTGAAGCTGAAGGCGCACAAGAAAAAATGGAAATTTATTCCCAGGAAATGAAGGTTTTGCTGCTGCCCAGAGACCCTATGGATGATAAGGATATTATGCTTGAAATCAGAGGCAGTGCAGGCGGAGATGAAGCTAATATCTTTGCAGGCGATTTAATGAGAATGTATATGCGCTATGCTGAAAAACAAGGTTGGAAAACTCAGGTTTTGAGCATCAACGAATGTGATGTCGGCGGAATCAGCGAGGTTGTTATTTCTATACAGGGCGACAGTGTTTACAGCAAATTAAAGTATGAGTCAGGAGTCCACAGAGTTCAGCGTGTTCCGCAAACAGAATCTCAGGGGCGTATTCATACAAGTACTGCAACAGTGGCAGTTATGCCTGAGGTAGAAGATGTTGAAATTGATATCAACCCTACCGATTTAGAAATATCAACAGCACGCTCGGGCGGCGCCGGCGGACAAAATGTTAATAAGGTTGAAACTGCCGTAAGAATAGTTCATAAGCCTTCGGGTATTATGGTTTTTTGCACGGAGGAGCGCAGCCAATTGCAAAATAAAGAACGTGCCATGCAAATTCTTAAGGCAAAACTTTATGATATAGAAGTTCAAAAACAAATGCAGGAAATAACTGATTTAAGACGTTCACAGGTTGGTTCAGGAGACAGAAGCGAAAGAATCAGAACTTATAACTTCCCTCAAGGCAGACTCACAGACCATAGAATAGGGCAAAACCTTAATGTATGGACAGTTATTGAAGGTGAAATCGAAGAGTTAATTAATTTGCTTATTAATTATGACCAACAGAAGAAATTAGAATTGTTAGCACAATCCGGTAATTAAGGAGACAAAAATGGACAAAATTACTATTCGTTCAGACAGAGATACTGATTATGTTTTTACGTACAACGGAGAAGAAGTTGTTCTTCCTGCGGGTAAAATTCTTAGTATAGCAGGCGGCTTGGATAATGTTGTTCTTCCTACTACCACTATGAAGATTATGAATAACCTGATTGTTATCAAAGACAAGTGCGATAGTAAATAGAAGCCGGGAGCGGCTGGAAGCTTAATAGTTATTGCGGAAAATCAGTAAGCAGCAAAAATCTATGCGAAAGCCTAGCCTCCAAGCTTCTTAAAACCTTAGCTTCTAAATTATTTCTTTTAGGATTAAGTTAATGTTCAAGCCATTGACACTAAAGAAGTGTGAAACTTTACCCTTGCCCTTGTATTCAAGCCCGTCAAGGTTGAGTTCCACGTCAACTTCATTAGCTTTTTTTGCCATTTCTTCAAGTAAAAGATACTGGTTCATTTCCATTTCATCGTTATCAAGGTTTAACTTAAACTTTTCTAACGATTCGCTTTTGTTGGTTTTAAAATTAAATACTTCGTCAATTCCGTCTAAATACCCGTATGTGAGCGGAAAGTTAATTTTATGTTCTTTATAATCGATTTTCAACTCATCTTTCATGGAAAAGCCGCCATCCGGATGGATTTGTAACCTATTATTATAATAACAGACATTTTGGGTTTTTCAACCCCATACAGTTGGAAAATTTTATGATTACTGCTTCCACACTCTGCATATGTATGCAAAGAAAAAGGACCTGTTGCCAGATCCGTTTGGTTAAATTAATAAGAAGAGAGAGCTTTCCATCCATATTAATAAAGAAAATTTCTCTCGGAAAATTGCTTAATATAACAAAATCGTTACAATTTTTACATTTACCATAGCATGAAAAAAAGAGCCGAAATTATTCCGGCTCTTTGATTTTGCTAAAAACACTAACCGATAAGTTGTAAAGCAATTGATGGGTTTTGATTTGCTTGAGATAACAAACTTGCGGATGCTTGTTGCAAGATTTGTTCCTTGGTTAATGTAGCAGACTCCTTAGCTACGTCTGCATCCCTGATTTGTGATAATGAGGATGATAGGTTTTCATACTTAATGTCTAAACTCTCAAGAGCAGATTCCAGTCTGTTTTGATAAGCGCCGATTTTAGCTCTTGCATCTGTAACTTTGGATATGGCTTCATCAATGGTAGTGATAAAGTCAGATGCGCTTACTGATGTTTTGAAGTTAGTGTCTAAATTTGCGCCAGAAAATTGAGCGCTCAATGCGGTAGCTGTCATTTTAATAAGAGCATCACCTATTGCTAATCTGTTGTCAGCTCCTGTGTTTGCACCGATTTGAAGTGTTAAATTTGTACCGTTATTGCTTAGTAAAGGTATTTCACTGAATGAAGATACATTAGCAAGCCTTGTGATTTCCTGGAAACGAGCTTTAACTTCTGATAGAAGCATTGTTCTTTCTGAAGTAGAATAAGTTCCGTTTGCTGCCTGGACAGTCAAATCTCTGACTCTTTGAAGGTTTTCCTGAATAACGGACATATCACCTTCAGCAGTTTGAAGCAGATTAATACCGTGTTCAGTGTTGGATTTAGCAATTTGACTGCCGCTTACCTGTGCTTTAAAGCCTTCTGCAATTGATAATCCCGCTGCATCATCTGATGCTTTGTTGATTTTGAAACCTGTTGACAAACGTTCAATTGATTGGTTAACACCCGCATTTGCGTTGTTTAGGTTTCTTTGTACCATGTTTGAGGTAACATTTGTGTTGATTACTAGTGCCATAGTGATTCTCCTTAATCTCTAATTAACTCTGTGGATCCTTCCACATTAGCTATATTCGGCAGATTTGAGCTTGTCTGGATACGGAAAAAGTTTAAACTTTATTATACTTAAGTATGAAAAAAGAGCCTGCGAAACTCGCAGACTCTTTTTACCATGCTTTTATTTAATTTTAGATTAAGCTTAAAGCAATTGATGGGTTTTGATTTGCTTGAGATAACAAACTTGCTGAAGCTTGTTGAAGAATTTGGTTCTTCGTCAAGTTTGCTGATTCAGCTGCAACGTCAGTATCTTTAATTGTAGATAATGAAGCTGACATGTTTTGATATTTAGTATCTAAACTGTCCATTGCTGAATCAAGTCTGTTTTGATAAGCACCCATTTTAGCTCTGGATTCTGATACTTTTATAATCGCTGCATCAACATCGTCAAGGAATTCCGATGCTTTTGCCGAGCCAGCACCAAATGCGGTTTTGATGTTTGCAGCCGTGAATTTGTCGCTCAAAGCTGTTGCTGTTGCTTTAATTAACGCATCACCGATGTTTAATCTGTTGTCGTCACCGCTGTTTGTACCGATTTGAAGAGTAACGCTTGTTGAAGCATTTTTCAAAAGGTCGATACCGCTGAATTTTGAAATGTTTGCGATTCTGCTGATTTCATCCATACGAGCTTTTACTTCTTGACCAATCATGGTTCTTTCAGCGGTTGAATAAGTACCGTTAGCTGCCTGAACTGAAAGGTCTCTTACTCTTTGAAGGTTTTCTTGAATAACCGCAAGATCTCCTTCTGCTGATTGAAGCAAGTTAGTACCGTGTTGAATGTTGTCTTTTGCAACTAAAGAGCCGCTTGCTTGAGATTTGAAGCCTTCTGAAATTGCTAATCCTGCAGCGTCATCTGCCGCTTTGTTGATTTTGTAACCTGTTGACAAGCGTTCAATAGATTGATTAACGCCTGCGTTTGCCTTGTTCAATTTAGCTTGAACCAAGTTTGATGTAACATTTGTGTTGACTACTAGTGCCATAGTGATTCTCCTTATCTAACTAACACACATCCTTGATATAAAAATATAAGAATTTTTACTTTATCCCTTAGTATATTCATATATTATTCGTATTTAGAGCTTATTCCTATTCAAAAAAAGCTGTAATAATCCCATACTAAAGTTGTATTTTTATGGTTAGTTATCAAAGAGAACTTTTATCTAATCAACGCTGCCTTTCATAAGGTCTGACAGCTTGATTTCTTTGTTTACCTTTATTTCAACAGGCTGCAATTCCTTAACTTCACCTTCTTTAAGCTGAAAAAGTCCTACATAATTTTCTGTTGAACTAAAACCAAGTAATGAAAATAATTGTTTAAGCATATTTAATCCCTTTCTCACTGAGGTTATTTTTCTATTTACTAATTAAACGGATTTTTAAAAAATAATCAACCTCTATTCAGCTAATTTAGTAAGAGGGGTTACTTATCTTTTTCTGTAAAATACACTCCGCCGCAGTTAAAACAGGGAATATAGTAGCGTTCGAGCAGTTCGTCTTTTGTTATAAAGATGCAGTTTTTTGTACATAAAAGCGCCCAAATACAATCGGCTTTATGTGCTTTTTTTGTCTTTGTATTATAAACAGCTGTTTCAGGCGTAATATAACTTTTATTTATATTTGCATTTAAAACGGCATGCCCGTCATGCGCATAAGAACATGAACAAAAAATCATATAGACAAGTATAGTTATAAATAATTTCATCTTCTATAAATAATTATTAATAAGTTTCATGCTGCAATATTCGCCGCACATTGTGCAAGGCGTACCGTTGTCTATATTTTCAAACACTGTTTTATCAATAGAGTATTCGCGCTGTTTGCACCAATCAAGCTCTTTTCTTGCAACAGACATTAGTCGGTCTTGCTCAATAGCGTATTTATTCCCTTTTGCAACGTCAATGGCATGGGCTGCAATTTTAGAAGTTATAACCCCTTGTCTTACCTGTTCGTTATTCGGCAAGCCTAAATGCTCGCTTGGCGTTACGTAGCATAAAAAATCCGCTCCGTTCACTCCCGCTAAAGTTGCGCCTATAGCGCCTGTAATATGGTCATATCCCGGCGCTATATCGGTGACCAATGGACCTAAAACGTACAAAGGAGCGTTACGGGTTAATTCTTTGATAGTTTGAATCATAGAAGGAATCATATTTAAAGGTACATGCCCGGGTCCTTCTACCATTGATTGCACCCCTGCTTTTCTTGCTCTGTTTACAAGCTCGCCTAAAACAATGGTTTCCGATACTTGCGCTCTGTCGCCAGCATCAGCTCCGCAGCCGGGTCTTAGCCCGTCGCCTAAAGATAATGTACAATCGTAAGTTCTTGCAATATCAAGTAAATCATCATAAAACTCATAAAGGGGATTTTCACAGCCGTTTGCTTCCATCCATGCCGCTGTCATTGAACCGCCCCGGCTTACTATACCCGTAATTCTGCCTTGTTCTTTTAAAGCCTTTATTACTTGTTTTGTTACTCCGCAGTGTACCGTGATAAAATCCACCCCGTCTTTGCAGTGTTTTTCTATGTCAGAAAACAATTTATCTTTACTCATTTGAGCAATATCGTGTTTTTCATCAATGGCTTCTTTACCTGCCTGATAAATTGGCACTGTACCTACGGGAATTGTTGAATTTTTTATGATAATGTTTCTTACTTCGTCCAAATCAGCACCTGTAGATAAATCCATGACCGTATCACAGTTTGTGGCTATAATCGTTTGAAGTTTTTCAAGCTCTAAATCCAGTCCGCTTCTTTCCTTGGATGTTCCTATATTGGCATTAACTTTTATGCTCATGCCTGTTCCTATGGCAACAGGGATTGTATTTTTATGGTTGATATTTTTCAGAATAACAATTTCGCCGCTTGCGGTTTTTTCGAGCAAAAACGATGATGAAACTTGTTCTTTTTCAAGTATATATTCCATTTCAGGAGTTAAAATGCCCTTTTGGGCTTTTAATAATTGTGTCATAAGGCTCCCCTATATTTCAAGTACGCTTATAATTATACATCGTAAAGATTATTAGTGGTTAGCTTTGTAACTTTTTACATATATAATCGGCCGCATTTTCACCTGTTGAAATGCAGTTTGGCATTATTCGCAAGGAAGCCTGTGCCAGAAATGTTGCGCTGATTGCTCTGCCTAAAGTAAGCAAATTCGTATATTTAGGGTTTAAAGTACATTCAACAGGGATTTCGTAGTAATCGTTTTCTTTTACAAAGCGTAATTCACCCTTGTTTTTATGGTAAGAATGAACATCTATAGGGTAATTGGATTTTGCAACGGCATCTTTGAACTTGGTACAGTTTAAAATATCTTCCTCGTTTAAAATGTAGCTGCCTTTTATCCTTCTTGAATCTCTAACCCCTAGCATGGGTGCGCTTTGAGATACGTAGGCTTTTTTAAAGCCCGGAAGATATTTTTTGCAAAACCGCTCCAACCTTCTTATCTGAGACCGCCCTTGCATAAGTGCAAAGCTTATATCATCGGGATTTAGAGGGTTCAGCTGACGGCTGCTTGAAATCCTGGGGCAGTTAAAGCCTATGCTTGCAGGCTGCGCCGGGATTGTAAAAATCTGAAAATAAGCGGTGTCTTCAAACGTTAAATCCCCGTTTTTTACTGCTTCTTCAAAAAAAGGTTTAAGCTTCCAATCTTTATCGTCATAAGTATATGCCGTAGAAAGATGTATCTCGCCGTTATCAAGGCGATAAACCGGAGAAACTTTTTCATCATCAAGTGATTCTAAAAATTGCGCAAATTCTTCCATATCAATATTTGACATTATAAAACGCAGGGTAAAAGCCTGATTTTTACCGTTGTCGCCGTTTTCAAAATCAACACCGCATAATGATGAAAAATCAGCGTTGCCTGTTGCGTCAACAAAATATTTTGATTTTAAAGAAAATTTTTGCCCGCAGGTGAAAATTTCTGCGCTTAATACTTGTTTCCCCGTAGTTTCGGCAGATGTTACCACGCTGTCGAAAAGAACTTCTACCCCCAGCTCTTCACAATATTCATCGAGCGTGTATTTTAAGACTTCAGGGTTAAACCAGCCTTTATTGCCGTCTTTGAAAGTAATACCGCCGTTGTTTTTTTGTAATCTTTCCGTCAGCTCTTTGAAAAAACCGGAGTTTAAGTCAGTTCCGTCCTGAAGCTGATTTTTCATCATGGGGAAAACCAGTCCGCCTGTAGCGCTGCCGCCTAAAAATGTGAGTTTTTCCACTATTAATACTTTAAGCCCTTTTTCTGCCGCACCAAAAGCGCAGGCACACCCGGACAAACCGCCGCCAAAGATTATTACATCGTATGTTTTGTTTTTCATATTATATATAATACAAATTTTTTAGCAGTTATGCAAACAAGGTTCTTAATTTTATTTTCCTGCAAATGATTGAAGATAATCCGCATTATTATCAATGGTAGCCTTGCTTGCAACGATTGAAACAACGGAAGGCTTGGTCAAATAATGTCCGGCAATTTTTTGAATATCTTCTGCCGTTGCGCTGTCTATTGCTTTAAGCATTTCATCCGGGTACTCTTTTTTATAGGGGCTTTTCATCGAAATACTTGTGATTTGATTTTTGCCCTGAGTGGATTCTTTTAAGAATGCTATTTTGCTTTTCAGCTGGCGTTTTGCAGCGTTTAATTCTTCTTGTGAAACAGGTGTTGTTATCAGTTGATTTATATGCTTTTTAAACCCTTCCAATGACTTTTTAACGTTGTCATATTGCGGAACCTGTGTA
The DNA here is from genome assembly GCA_028696075.1 of Candidatus Gastranaerophilales bacterium. Taxonomy (NCBI): domain Bacteria; kingdom Bacillati; phylum Candidatus Melainabacteria; order Candidatus Gastranaerophilales; species Candidatus Gastranaerophilales bacterium. The sequence continues at coordinate 10,505 of JAQVHS010000013.1, read as the reverse complement.
TTATCGGTTGTTGTCATTATATTTAGAGCAAGTATTCCTTCGTTGTCCGATGATTCATAGAAAGAATTAACTCTATAGGCAAGCTTTTGGGTTTCTCTTAGGTCGTTAAACAATCTTGAATTGCTGTTGCCGCCGAGAATTTCATTTAAAAGCGACATTGTTACCTTATCTTTTACATTGCCTGTTTCTTCAATCCTAAATAGCTGAACTATATCGGCCTGGCTTCTGTTAACTGTTTCTAAGGCTATTTTAGCAGAATCAAGCTCTTTTATTAAAGGCTTTTGCCCGAGGGTAGCAGGCTTGTATTGTTGTTTAATTTGAGCAAGTTCGCTGTAAAGATTTCCCAATGCTTCTTTATTTTTGTCAAAATCCATTGTTGCTGTAGCTGTAAATGCGCTATTGTAAAGAATTTTGTTATAATGTTCTATTACATCATTCAGGGTTAAATTGTCGAGATTTCTGTAAGCTTTTCCGGAGCCGGTGCCCAAGGGATGATTGCCGTATAGAAGCTCTACCCCTTTATCTAAAGCAACCTTAGGACTGCTTAGATATGAGTTTTTCAGTTCTTGTTTTACCTTGTCAAAGTTTTCCTGTGTAAGTACGGGGGCATATATATTTCTTCTGAACTGTTCAATCACGGTTTTTATTTTGTCAGAAGGGGCTTTGAAATTAAAGACTATTGAATTGTAGCTTCCTGAAATGTTTTTTTCGATACTGTTTATATCGTTAATGTTGCTGAATTCTTCCTCGCTCATTAAAGATGTGCCTTTTGTAAGCATGCCTCTAAGCATTGATGACACGCCCGGTTTTTCATCCTGTAATTCAGGGCATTTCAGTTCAAATTTTATTGCGCTGATTTTTGCATCATGGGTATTACCGGTTGTTAGTTCGATATTATTCGGAAGACGGTAGAAGTTTATATTTTGGGCATTTTGTACTTTTCCGCCGAAGGATACGTTATCCTTCTTTTTAGCAGGGTGCGTAAGTGCAATGGAAACCTTATTAAGGTCGAGATATTTTTTGGAAATATTTTGAACATCTTGCGGTTTTATGCCTTCAATAATTTTATCAAGGTTTTTTAAAGTATCAAGATTACCCTCATCCAGTATTGTAGAAGCGAGCAGAGAAGTAATCCCCATATTTGACTCGCCTGTTTGGTTAATGAAGTTTTTTAATTTTTCTTTTGCTATATTAAGTTCGGACTCTGAAATCCCATTTATGTTTACGTTGTGAATTTCTTGATAAATATCTTTTAAGATTTCTTCCTGATTTCCTTTTGGGGTAGAAGTGTTAAAGATTACGGCTTGAGGGTCTGTTGGTTTAGTTCCGATATTTTCTATTACCGTTGAAATATCTGCACCGTATTTATCCATTGCTTTTTGAAGCCGTGAGTTTTTATACATAGCAAGCACTTGAAGAAGAAGGGTTAAAGCGATTTTTTCTTCTTTAACCGAGGGAACGGCAAAGCCCAGCTGAATTATTGTTGATTGTGTGTTTGTTGAAACCAAATCCTGCCTCACGCTTTTGGTTACGGGGGTTAATTCTTCGTGATATTTTGGGGTATTAGTTGTTTTTACAAAATCCTTGAACTCTTCGCTCATAGTAGCTGCAACTTTTTCTTCATCTTCACTTGAAATCACCACACTGATGGCATTATCCGGGGTATAGTAAGTATTATAAAACTTAAGAACGGTATCTCTGTCTAAATTTCGTATATTTTCGACGCTGCCGCCCACCAAATCCTGAGCGTTTGTTTTGATTTGGAACAGGTTTTTAAGCAGAGCATTTAACGTTTTATTTTGCGGATTATCGCCAATCATTTGAATTTCGGATATAACGGGGCCTTTTTCCTTTTCAAGCATGTCAACTGAAAAATCAGGGTTTACTATCATATCCGAGTGCATGTTTACTGTTTTAGCCAGTTCCTCTTTACTTGAAAGAGGATTTACAACGAAATAGTCCGTTACATTAAAACCTGTGCTGGCATTGTATTTACCGCCCATTTTTATTACGTTGTCGACGAATTCACCGGCCTTATAATTTTTAGAACCGTTAAACAGGTTGTGTTCAATATAGTGGCTTATACCTCGTATATTGTCATTTTCGTTCATTGAACCGACTTTGAAGTGTGTTTTTACAACAGTAGGTCCGTCCTTTTTAATAACCAACAGTTTTTGTCCGTTTTTTAGTACAAATAATTTGGCGTTGACGTCCAAATAAGGGATTTTCACATCTTCTAAAAAAGTGTAGTTTTTTTGTCTGAAACTTACATTCCTAAGGGCAGCGGAAGCACTTTTAGACAGGACGGTTTCATCATTTCTTAACGGCACACTGGCGTTACTTTTGAAATTTTTATCCGCCTTAATTTTATTATTATTAAAATCTATAGAATTAATATACATGTATACAACCTTGCTACCCTTATATTATATAAAAATAATAATCTTTCAAAATTGCTTTAATTTACGCATTTGTAAATTAATGTTTGCCATTATATAATTTAACCAGGTATTGAAGAGGGGGATAGCCCGTGGGGAAAACAATTTTTGAAAAATCAAACCGACCTGCAATAGCAGAAGTGAAGGATATAGATAATCTTGATGAAGTTTACATAAGAAAAACGGCGCCAAACCTGCCGGAACTTAGCGAAGGCGAAGTGGTAAGGCACTTTTTTAATCTTTCAAAAAAGAATTTTTGTTTGGACGAGGGCTTTTATCCTTTGGGTTCCTGTACCATGAAATATAACCCGAAAATTAACGAGTGGGCGGCTAATCTTGACGGATTTTTGAATATACACCCTAACCAGAGTGATGATACTCTTCAAGGCGCATTAGCTCTTATGTATCACTTACAAAAACAGCTTTGTGCAGTTACGGGCATGGATGCGGTGAGTTTGCAGCCGGCAGCAGGTGCGCATGGCGAACTTGCAGGTTTAATGGTTATTAAAGCTTATTTTGAAACTAAAGGTCTTAAAAAGACAAAAATTATAGTACCTGATTCAGCCCACGGCACAAACCCTGCCAGCGCTAAAATGTGCGGCTTTGAAGTGGTAGAAATAAAATCAAACCAAGACGGGCTGGTTGATATTGAAGAACTTAAAAAAGCTCTTGACGATGATATCGCGGGCTTGATGCTTACAAACCCAAATACTTTGGGGTTGTTTGAGCGTGATATTTTAGAAATCTCGTCTTTGGTACATCAGGCAGGCGGATTGCTTTACTACGACGGAGCGAACCTTAACGCTATTATGGGGATTACAAACCCTGCTATTATGGGCTTTGACGTAGTGCATGTTAATTTGCACAAAACTTTTTCCACCCCTCATGGCGGAGGCGGACCCGGGGCAGGCCCCGTCGGTGTTGTGCAAAAACTGGCAGAATTCTTGCCTGTACCTGTTATAGGCTACAAAGATAAAAAATACTACCGTGATTATTCTCTGCCAAATTCTATAGGCAAAGTCCGCTCGTTCTTCGGAAATTTCGGTATTTTAGTCAGAGCCTATACTTATATAACCATGATGGGCAAAGACTTAAAAAAAGCCAGTGAAGATGCTGTTTTGAACGCTAATTATATCAAAGAAAAATTAAAGGATTACTATGAAGTGCCGTTTGACAGGCATTGTATGCATGAATTCGTAATGACAAGCCATAACCAAAAAGAATACGGGATAAACACCCTTATGCTTGCTAAAAGGCTTATAGATTACGGATTTCATCCGCCTACAATTTATTTCCCTCTGATTGTTCATGAAGCAATGATGATAGAGCCTACAGAAACAGAGTCAAAGGCAACTTTAGACGAGTTTATTAATGTGATGATAAAACTGGCACAGGATGTAAAAGAAAACCAGGAAGATTTTATCAATGCACCGTCTAACGCTCCCGTTAAAAAAGTCGATGAAACCTTTGCCGCAAGAAATCCTAATCTTAAGTGGGATTAAGCAGCCTTAGTTTCGGCGGCTTTATTTGCGGAGTTTTTAAGTAAAGCTTTTAGACCGAAGTATGCTGCACCTAATGTTGCTGCGCCTATAGCTGCACCTTTTGCACTAACATTTTTTAACTTTTTAAGGTCTAATGCACCGAATTTTTTGAAGTGTGGGCTATCAACGTATTTAGCGAATTTGACATCTTTTGCCAGCTTGGTTGAAGCAGACGAAATACCAATTAAACCGCCTCCCAAAATAGCACTTATTGCACCAAATACAGTAGGTTTTCCCGTGGTTTTGTTCTCTCTGCCTTTGTTAATATTATTGTCTGTAAGCTTGCCGATTAAGTAGCCTATGCCCACAGTTACGGGAAGACCGATAAGCCCTATGGCAGAACCTAAATATCTCATTTCGTTTTTAACACCTTTTTGTATTGCACCTAATGCTATACATAATAACGGATATCCTATCGCCCCGATTGTTTTGAATTTAGTAGATTTTTCAAACGAATCTTTTTTTATCTCTGCTGATGCAGGAGATGTCGCTTGTTGCTGAACCTTTGGCTCAGCTGCGGTTTGCGTTGTTGTATTTGTTTTAAATTGAGAAAAATTGTTTTGAATGTTTGTAATAGGCATGCCTTTATCCTTGATTTAGTGAATTGCTTATATTAAATCTAAATATAAAATCATTTGTTACTTTTTGCAAGAATGATTAATTTTTTGTTAAAAAAAGCTTATTTTTTTATAACTTGTTATAAATTATACTTGTGAGCAATATTAACATGTTTCATTTATTATGAAAGAGAAATTGTTTGGAGGAAAAAACATGTCAGAATTAAAAATTAAACCGTTAGGCGACAAAATGGTTATCAAAGTTATTGATGATACTCAACAATCATCGGGCGGTATCTTTATACCTGATAGTGCAAAAGAAAAACCGCAAAAAGGCGAAGTTCTCGCCGTAGGATTGGGTACCAGAGATAAAGACGGAAAACGTTTGGAAATGGACGTTAAGGTGGGCGACACCGTTTTATTTGCTAAATACAGCGGAACAGACGTTAAATTAAACGGTACCGAGCTTAAAATTATTAGCGAAAAAGATGTTTTAGCTATTATTGAGTAGCGGATTTGCGGTAGGGCGCCGTGTTAGGCAAAGCCGAACCCAGCCCGTAAGTCGGAGGTAAGTGATGAGCTTTCCGAACGACCCGCATAATCCAAGACGGCGTAAGCCCTAGCAAACTAAGAATTGTATAGAGTTTTAAATTAATAGGAGATAAAAACATGGCAAAATCAATAGTATTTTCCGAAGATGCCAGAAAGTCACTTGTAAAAGGTGTAGATGCTGTAGCAGATGCAGTAAAAGTTACATTAGGACCTAAAGGCAGAAATGTAATATTAGACAAGAAATTCGGCGGACCTCAAATAGTTAACGATGGCGTTACTATTGCAAAAGAAATCGAACTTAAAGACCCTCTTGAAAACGCAGGTGCGCAGCTTGTTAAGGAAGTTTCTTCAAAAACAAACGATGTAGCCGGCGACGGTACTACCACGGCTTCTGTTTTGGCACAAGCTATTGTGAGAGAAGGCTTAAAAAACGTAACGGCAGGCGCTAATCCTATCGCAATTAAAAGAGGTATAGACAAAGCAGTAGAAATTTCCGTAGAAGAAATTAAGAACATGTCAAAACCCGTTGAAACAAAAGAAGCTATCTCTCAGGTTGCTTCAATCTCGGCAGGAAATGACAACTATATCGGCGGACTTATAGCAGATGCTATGGATAAAGTAGGCAAAGACGGCGTTATCACGGTCGAAGAATCAAAATCAACAGGCACCAACCTTAAAGTTGTTGAAGGTATGCAGTTTGATAAAGGCTATATTTCACCTTACTTCGTAACCGATACGGAGCGTATGGAATCAGTTTTGGAAGATGCTTTTGTACTTTGTGTAAACAAAAAAATCAACCTTATTTCCGAGTTAGTTCCTGTTTTAGAGCAGGTAGCAAGAGAAGGCAGAAGTTTGCTTCTTATCGCAGAAGACGTTGAAGGCGAAGCGCTTGCAACTCTTGTAGTTAACACTATGAGAAAAGTCTTAAGAGCCGTAGCTGTTAAAGCTCCGGGCTTTGGCGACAGAAGAAAAGCTATGCTTGAAGACATCGCTATTTTAACAGGCGGTGAAATGTTTACGGAAGAGCTTGGCATTAAGCTTGAAAACGTAACAGTTCAAATGATGGGCAAAGCTAAACGTGTTACCGTTACAAAAGATACAACAACAATTGTTGTAGGTGATGATGCAAAAGCAGAAGTTGACGAAAGAATTAAACAAATTAAACGTCAAATCGAGCAATCAGACAGTGATTACGATAAAGAAAAACTTCAGGAAAGATTAGCAAAACTTTCAGGCGGGGTAGCTGTTATTGAAGTAGGCGCAGCTACGGAAACCGAATTGAAAGAACGCAAATTAAGAATTGAAGATGCACTCAACGCTACAAGAGCTGCTATCGAAGAGGGTATAGTTCCCGGCGGCGGTGTTGCTTTGGTTAAAGTAGCCAAAGTACTTTATTCAAAAGTCGAATCTGCAGATTGCAAAGATTGCACTCCTGATGAAAAAACAGGTGCAGAAATTCTTTTAAGGGCGCTTTATTCTCCGCTTAGACAAATTGCTACAAACGCGGGCGCTAAAGGCGATGTTATCGTTGAGAAAATCCAAGAGTTAGGCGATAACCAGGGCTACGATGCTTTAAGAGATGAATTCGTTGATATGTACAAAGCAGGTATAGTAGACCCTGCAAAAGTTACAAGAAGTGCATTGGAAAATGCAGCGTCAATAGCATCAATGCTTTTGACAACAGAAGCTGCTGTTGTTGATATCCCTGAAGAAAAATCAGCAATGCCTGATATGTCAGGCATGGGCGGTATGGGCGGAATGATGTAAGCTCATTACCTTCATAAAATAAACAAAAAAAGCCCCGAATAAATCGGGGCTTTTTTATTGAGGACATGGCAATACAGCGGGTAAAGAGTTGTTTTGAAGACCGTTGAGCCAAATTACTTCGCTACCGCTCGTAAAGACAAACTCTTAAGTCCTTCACCTGTTCATCTCTTAAACTTATTCACCTGTTCCCGGCCTCTTTTTATTAAGCAACTTTAAACTTTTTGACAAATTGACTTTGCTGTATCAAACTTAATAATGAGTGAATATCACAATTTAAGGCATCACATGCATATTAGAGAGCTAGAGTTAGATAATTTCAAATCTTGTGCAAATAAAGTAACAATCCCGTTTTTAGACGGTTTAACTACCATAGCGGGACCTAACGGTTCAGGCAAGAGCAACGTTATAGACAGCGTGTTATTTTGTCTTGGGTTATCTTCTTCAAGAAGCCTAAGGGCAAAGACCTTATACGACTTTATCAGTACCCATAACAACAGAAACGATGCCAGTGTAAGGATTACTTTCGGTGATGAAAAGGACGAAAAACTCTTAACCGTCGAGCGAAATATTAAAAAGACCTCAAGCGGTTTTATAAGCACTTATTATTTAGACGGCAAGTCTTCTTCCCTGTCTGAAATTCACGAAAAACTGCTTGATTATAACGTATCGCCCGGCAGTTACAATGTTATTATGCAAAATGACGTTGCGGAGATAGTTAACAATACGCCTCTAAACAGACGCAGAATTTTAGATGAAATAGCCGGGGTGGCGGATTTTGACAGAAGGATTGACCAGGCAACAGGTGAGCTTGAAATAGTTGAAAAACGTGTTGAAAAATCTCATATAGTATTGCAGGAGATTGAAATCAGGCTTGAAGACTTGAAATCCCAAAAAGAAGAAGCACTTAAGTTTCAAAAGCTGCGTGAAGAAAAAGCCGAATACGAAAATAAGCTTTCTACCGTTAAATATTTTGATATAAAAAATTCACTCGAAAGAGTTCATGAAAATATCCTTGAAACCAATAAAAACAAGAAAAATCAGGAAAAAGAACTCACAAAAGTTGACACAAAACTTGATGAAACAAAAGCTAAGCTGCAAGAACTTTCTGAATTGGTCAAGCAGAAGGGTGAGGACGAACAGCTCAGAACCAAAGCTCAAATAGAAGCTCTTAAAAGTGATATTAATACCAAACAAAATTCTATCGATATGATTAACCGTCAAGTTGAAAACAACGAGATTTCATCCAAAAACGCGCTTGAAAATATAGAAACCCTAAAAGGAAAGATAGATAATGCTAATTTGCGCATAGACAATAAAAAAGACGAAATCAAATCGCTTGAAAAAAACATTGAACATGAAAAACAGGAACTCGACAGGGTTTTAAAAGAAATAGCGGAAATGAGCCGTGAGAGCAACGATAATGTAAAGAAGCGTTCTGAGCTTCGCAGCGCTTTAGAGAGCAAGAAGGACGAAGAAAATACCCTGTTAAAACAGGTTATTCCTCTTGAAGAAAATATCAAGCGTTTAGAGCGTGATATACAAGAAGCGCAGGAAGTTATAAATAATTTTGAAGCTGCCAACCAAAAAAATCTTGATGAAAAAGACAAATTAACCCTTCAAATAGAAGAACTTTCAAAAGAGCTTAAAGACTACGAACTTATGCAAAAAAATTCGTTTAATGCGCTTGATGATACAAAAGGAAAAATCGACGAAACTGCAAGAAATATTCAGCTTGCATACAATAAAGTTGCACAGCTTGAAGCAAATAAAAGAGCGGTAGCGGAATCTAATCTTTCTTATCCGGTAGATTTTATTATGAAATCTAAGATTGAAGGTGTTCATGCGCCTTTAGCGCAGCTTGGAAAAGTCGACAATGATTATGCAGCCGCACTTGAGATTGCAATGGGCGGCAGGATGGCATCTATAGTCGTAGATGATGAAGATACGGCAAGTATTTGTATGGATGCTCTGATTAGTGCAAGAGCAGGCCGTGCTACCTTCCTTCCTTTAAATAAAATTAAACGTGCGCCTTCAAGAATGAGCGCACCTAACCAAAACGGTGTCATAGACTATGCAATTAATCTTATTGATTTTGATGATAAATACTTAGATGCCTTCTACCACGCTTTGGGCGATACTTTGATTGTAGAAGACAGAGTAACAGCGCAAAAACTTATCGGAAAATACCGCATGGTCTGTCTGGACGGTTCTTTGTACGATAAATCAGCCGCAATTACAGGCGGCAGCGTTCCAAAATCAAGAATGCAGTTTTCCAGTACGCAGGATAAAGAACTCGAAAAATGCAAACAAAAATTAGGCGGGTTTCAGGATGAATATGACAGGTTAGACAGAGAAAAAGCTAAAATAGAAGCTAAATTGAACACTATTCGCCAGGAATATTCAACAACCATGAGTGAACTTAACCGGAAAAAATACGCTATGGATGCGCTTGTTGAGTCTATGTCTAACTCCGAAAAATCACTCGACTCTAAAAAACAACTTTTGGCTCAAATGACACCTGCTTTGCAAAAAAGTCAGGGAGAACTTGAGGAGCTTAAGACTAAACAGGCTGAAATCACTCTGGAAATTGAAAATTTAACCAAAGAAATCGAGCAGGTGGAAAAATCCATTCCCGAAGATGAGCTTTCTAAGCTGGATGAGCTTTCAGAAAGTATTGAGTTTGAAATAAGAAGATTTCAGTCGGGTATTATCAAAGCAGAAGGCGAAATCAAAAGTATCCAAACGGAAATCACCTTCACGCAGCAATCTGTTGAAGCTCAGAAAAATCAAATCACAAAGTTAAAAGCAGATAATGAAAATTTTGCGCAAGATAAGAAGCTTGCAGAAGGGCAAATTCTCCAAATTCAATCAATGATTGAAGAACTTCAGGTTAAAGTTAAAGAAATAGATGAGAAATTATCCGAACTCCAAAAGCAAAGAGATGATGCACAAAATGGAGTTTTGGAATATCAAACACTTAAAAATTCTTTGAACTTGAATCTTGAGCGTCTTGAAGAAAACATAGAAGCGTTGAAAGGCCGCAGAAAAGAACTGGAGCCCGAGCTTGAAGCTATAAGAAACGAACTTGCACAAGCAGGTTATCAAATAGCTAACTTAATCCCTGTTGAAATTTCAACGGAAGATGTTTTAAAAGCCATCGCCCGTATCGACAAAAAAATGGCGGAACTTGGGGATGTTAATATGATGGCTATTAAGGAATATGATACGGTTTGCGAAAGAAAAGACGAACTCAAGGACAAGCTTGAAACCCTGTCAAGAGAAAAATCGCAAATTATGGAGCGTATGCAGGGGTATGAGGACTTGAAGCGTAAGTCCTTTCTTGATGCATTTGAAAAAATCAACTTTCATTTTAAAGAAATTTTTGGCGAGCTTGCAGACGGTCCGGGTGAGCTGATTTTGGAAAATCCTGTTGACCCTCTTAACGGCGGGCTTACAATTAAAGCCCAGCACAGGGATAAAAAAATGCAGAGGCTTGAAGCTATGAGCGGCGGCGAATAATCACGTACGGCGTTAGCATTTGTATTTGCAATCCAAAGGTATTCTCCGGCGCCGTTTTATGCGCTTGATGAGGTTGATGCATCTTTGGACAGTATTAACGTGGCGAAACTTGCGGATATTATCAAAAAACA
>JAQVHS010000012.1 GCA_028696075.1 Candidatus Gastranaerophilales bacterium | reverse complement strand
CGGGCGCATATTATTGTTTTTTCAATCCTTTCCCCTCAGTTGGATAGAGCGGTAGCTATATTTCGTTGAACTTTTACTTCGTAAAAGATTCAACAAGCCAACCGGGCTACGGGCGCATATTATTGTTTTTTCAATCCTTTCACCTCAGCTGGATAGAGCGGTATCTATATTTCGTTGAACTTTTACTTCGTAAAAGGTACAACAAGCCAACCGGGCTACGGGCGCATATTATTGTTTTTTCAAAAGAAAACGGAGAAGGAGGCAGGCACATTGTTTGAGTAATCGCTTCGCTCAACTCAAACTAATTGGCTGCATCCGTCAAACTACGCAATCCAAGATTGCTTGTTTGTCGTAGTGCTCAAACCCTCTGCTCGGGTTCGAATCCTCCAATTTATTGTTAAATTTTCAAAGGGAAAACGGAGAAGGAGGGATTCGAACCCTCGGTGCAAGTTATCCCCACACAACTTCTTAGCAGGAAGCCGCCTTCAGCCACTCGGCCACTTCTCCGTACCATTACAACAAAATAACATAAAAACCAAAAACTGCAAATATTTTTTAAATTAGCCTGTTGCAAAACAATTGACGGATTTAAATAAACACAATAATATAATAAAGTTGATGGTGATAAGGAGAAATTTATGAAAAAATATACTTGTATTTTGTGCGGGTACGTTTATGACCCTGCAGAGAATGATAACATTGCTTTTGAAGATTTAGCAGATGACTGGACATGCCCGCTTTGCGGCGCAGGAAAAGATCAATTTGAAGAATCATAAATCCTTATTTTAACTATCTTGGGAGGAACTTTGTATCATGGAACTAAAAGGAAGCAAGACAGAGCAGAACTTGCTGGCAGCTTTTGCTGCTGAGTCTATGGCTAGAAATAAATATACTTTTTATGCCAAAAAAGCCGAACAAGAAGGCTATTCCCAAATCGCAAAAATATTTTCAGATACCGCCAATAATGAACAAGAACACGGAAAAATCTGGTTCAAGTTTTTACATGACGGAGCAATTCCCCGTACACATACAAATCTTCAAGACGCTGCAGCCGGTGAGCATTATGAATGGACAGATATGTATGTAAGGTATGAACATGATGCTATCGAGGAAGGTTTTGTGGAAATAGCAGATCATTTCAAAAATGTAAGAAATGTCGAAAAACATCACGATGCAAGATACAGAAAACTATTAGCCGATATAGATAACCATAAAGTATTCTCAAGGGATAATGATGTAATTTGGGAGTGCGGAAAATGCGGGTTTGGATATGAAAGCAAAAATGCACCCGTAAAATGTCCTTTATGCGCTCATCCTCAGGCATATTTCTTTGTAAGATGCGAATGTATCTAGCGCCAGGCAATTTTTTTCGACAAATTGTTTTTATTAATGTGTGGTGAAGGCGTGAGGTACAAAGTATGTTAAGCAGCAAATTTTACAGTTTTATAGCAACGTTAGACGTTGATGTAAAAAAAGAAGACGAGCATGAAAAAGATGTTGATTTAACAAAAGTAGGTCTGCAGGGCGTGTTAAACTTCCTGGCATCGACAAATCCCAATAAAAAATACTATGGGTTAATGAAACAACATAATTAATCAATAAAAAAATATTAAAAAATACGTTTGCGGTTAATACGGCAAACGTATTTTTTGCAGCGCTTAATCAATTAAATATTATACAGCGATTGAATGATTACTTTTTCATCTCCAGTGTATAAAATTAGCTTAGATAGCTATTATATTAATATATTGGAGAATTTATGGATATAGGAACCATAGTAGGTATATTACTGGGGACGGTATGTATTCTTATAGGGCAGGCGCTTGAAGGCGGTAATATAGGGCAATTGCTGCAAGTAACAGCAGCATTTATCGTATTTGGAGGTACTGCGGGTGCTGTGGTATTAAGCTTTCCTACCAAAATTTTAAAAGATTCTATGATATATTTCAAAAAAAGTTTTTTCAATCCAAAGGTTAATCCTTCCGACGTTATTCAAGAAATAATAGTATATGCACAAAAAGCCAGAAAAGAAGGGGTTATAGCTCTGGAAAAAGATGCAAGAAATGCAGAAGATATACTTATGAAAATGGGGCTTGAAGCTGTCAGTGACGGAGCTGATCCGAGCTTAGTAAGAGATTTATTGGAAACCAAAATGGGACAAATGGAAGAAGAAATTCATGCTGCATCAAAAGTATGGGAAGGAGCAGGAGGTTACTCTCCTACTATTGGTATTATAGGTGCAGTGCTGGGGTTAATTCAGGTAATGCAAAACCTTTCAGATCCGTCAAAACTTGGGGCGGGTATTGCTGTAGCGTTTGTTGCAACTGTTTATGGCGTAGGGTTTGCAAATCTTATTGCTATTCCTATGAGTACAAGAATTCAATATAAAGCAAAAGAAGAATTTTTAGCCAAACAAATTATTATTGAAGGTATTTTATCAATACAAGCAGGCGAAAGCCCTGCTCTTATCGAAAGAAAATTAAAAGCATTTTTACTGGAGAACGAAAAAGAAGCATAGAAAATGGCGAAGAAAAAAAAAGCGGAAGAACATGTTAATTTAGAAAGGTGGCTGGTGTCATATGCTGATTTTATGACACTTTTGTTTGCAACTTTTGTAGTTCTTTATGCGTTATCACAAATTGATATAGCCGAATATGCAAAACTGGAAGAATCCATAAGACAAGCTTTTTCAGGCCCCACTATAATGAAAGGAAATATGAGCATTTTAGACAATAGCGGGCAACAAATTTTAAATATTTCAGGACAAGCGGAAAATGATTCTATGGTACCGCCGTTGCTTGAATACATAAGCCAAAAATATGAACAATCTTCCATGGAAAAAATCAAAGGAGAATTGGATAAAGCACTTAATGAAGGTGATATCAGCGGCGTAGAAACAGAGATAACAGACAGGGGGCTTGTAATCAGGTTAAAAACAACAATGTATTTTAACTCCGCATCGGCAGAACTTAATCCCGAATCGTTTAAAACCTTGGAAAAAATAGGCGCTGAAATTAACTCAAAATTCAAAAATCACCTTGTAAGAATAGAAGGGCATACAGATAATTTACCGTTACAAAGCGGAATTTATCCGTCTAACTGGGAGTTGTCTTCCGCTCGTGCAGCAAGTGTCGGAAGATATTTAATAGATAAGACTAAAACCAAACCCAATCTTATATCAGTAACAGGTTATGCCGATACGAAACCCATTGCGCCAAATTCTACTTTAGCAGGAAGAAATAAAAACCGCAGAGTTGAAATAGTAATATTAAGAAATAAACTTGCTAAGAACGAACCGTTTGGAGAACAAACCATCTCTCTTCAAAATGCCCAAATAAAAGTAAAAAATCCCAAGGGAAACGACTTAAGCGATGCGGCTAAAGAACTTATGCAAGAATCCCAAGGCGGGGAAGATAGTATAATTATCCTTGATGAATACAACAAATCTCAAAATCAATCCGTAAAAGAAGCTATTAAAAAGTTTGAAAAAAACACACAGCAAGAGCGTAGCAAATTGGAGAGACATTAATGAAACTGGCGGTTTTTGACTTTGACTCTACACTTATGGACGGTGAAACGTTGGAATATATAGCTCAAGATGCTGATATAAAAGAAAAAATGAAAACCATAACCGAAAAAGCCATGAATGGGGAACTTGATTTTTTTGAAAGTTTAACTCAAAGAGTGTCTTATTTAAAAGGAATGGAAGTAAAACACGTTAATGAAATCTGCTCGAATTTTCCATATATAAAAGGGGCAAAAGAACTTATAAAAGAATTGAAATCCAACAATATAAAAGTCATCTGCTTTAGCGGAGGTTTCGCCAACGCTCTTATCCCTGCCAAAGAACATCTTGGATTTGACGAGGGTTTCTGTAATATTCTTCATGAAAAAAACGGATATCTGACGGGGCTTGTTTACGGTGAAATGTGCGCCGGAAATTCAAAAGGCATTATGCTGCAAAAAATACAAACCATATTAAATATTTCAACAGAAGATACAATGACCGTAGGTGATGGCGCAAATGATTTGAGCATGTTTAAATACGCAGGTACAAAAGTGGCTTTTTGCGCTAAAGACACGCTAAAAAAGGCAGCAAACGTAATTGTGGACGATAAAAATCTTCTGAATATACTTAATCACATAAAACTATGAAAAAAATTGAACTTTTAGCCCCCGCAAAAGATGCCCAAATAGCCAAAAGCGCTATAAATTTTGGTGCGGATGCCGTCTATATCGGTGCGGAAAAATTCGGCGCCCGCTCAAAAGCAGGCAATTCCATCCGGGAAATAGAAGAACTCATCAGCTATGCCCACCAATATAGCGCAAAAATTTATATAACGCTAAACACTATTCTTACTGATAAAGAAATCCCCGAAGCTCAAAAGCTGATTTATAAACTATACGACATAGGTGCTGATGCAATTATTATTCAGGACATTGGGCTTTTAGAAATTGACCTGCCTCCTATCTCGCTCCATGCAAGCACTCAAATGAACAACGATAGCCTTGAAAAAATCCTGTTTCTTCAAGATACGGGGATAAAAAGAGTTGTACTCCCGAGAGAATTTTCGCTGGAGCAGATAAAAGAAATCTCATCGAAAACAGACATTGAGTTGGAATATTTCATTCACGGAGCATTGTGCGTATCATACAGCGGACAATGCTATATGAGCTGCGCCAATGGGGGACGAAGCGCAAACAGGGGAGAATGCGCCCAACCTTGCCGAAAAACATATACCCTGCTTGACGAAAATTCCAATATTTTAATTAAGGATAAATATCTTCTCTCATTAAAGGATTTTAATCTCTCTGATAACCTTCTTGAACTGCTTGATGCAGGGGTAACTTCGCTAAAAATAGAAGGCAGGATGAAAGATGAACCTTATGTTAAGAATGTTGTCGCATACTACAGAAAAAAACTGGATTATATTTTTGAAAGTTCAGAATATTTAAAAAGCTCTGACGGTATTGTAAATTTTGACTTTGAACCTGATTTAAATAAAAGTTTTAACAGAGGTTTCACCAAATATTTTTTATTCAAAAGAGAAAAGAATCTCATCAACCAGGACACACCTAAGGCACTGGGCGAAAAAATAGGTACGGTAGTAAAAATAGAAAAAGACAAATTTACGGTAAAAACCGATAAAACCCTTTCAAACGGTGACGGTGTATGCTTTTTTACCAAAGATAAAGAACTTAAAGGCACGCTAATCAATAACGTTAAGGAAAATATCATTACCGTCCAAAATATTAGCGGTATTGAGCCTGGTACTATTATATACAGGAACTTTGATATTAAGTTTGAAAAAGCTCTTAAAAATTCCTCAACAACAAGGAAAATACCTGCTCAAATAACCGTTGAGGACGGCTTGATTTTAAAAATCACTGACGGAACAAATACGGTTGACGTTCAAATTCAACAAGAATTTGAAAAAGCGCAAAAAGAAGAAGGCGCATTAAATAATATAAAAAAACAACTTTCAAAATCAGGGGGCGGCATTTTCGAAATAACAGAGGTAACTATAAATTTAAAAGAGATTCCGTTTATTTCCATAAACACACTAAATGAAATAAGAAGGGAATTATTTGCTGCCCTGCAAAACCTTAGGATAGGAAATAATACACCAAAGGGTGAAGCAAGAGTTGATAATGCAAAAAATTACCCTATAGAAGAACTCGACTATAGCGCAAATATCCACAACAAATACGCAGAAAATTTCTACCTAAAACATGGCTGCACTATTGTTGAAAAAGCTCTTGAATCAACTTCGGCAATAAAGGACAAAAAACTAATGACAACAAAATTTTGTCTTAAATCACACCTCGGCAAATGCGGCTCCAATAAACTGAATTGGTCCTTAATCGATGAGAAAAAACAAAAGTACAAGTTGATATTTAATTGTCAAAAATGCCAAATGGAAATCTACAGCATTTGAATGATTTTGTAAAAAAATATATATGGTAGATTTCATTTATATACGCTTACTAATATGAAAGGCTAGAAATCCAATGAACAAGATTACTTTTCCATCTATCAAAGTCAATTTTTTTAAAACACAAGAAACAAACCAGCAACAGACGCAAAATGCACAACAGCCGGCTTTCAGCAATAACCCGTTCAAAATATCTTTTAAATCAGCATTAAATGCTGATATGTTCCAAAACTCTTCACTTAAAGAAGAAAATTCAACTAATTTTGTGATGAAAAAGATAGCTGAATTTACCCAAAGATTTAACGCAGGAATGGAAATAGCAAGAAACAAAACAAGAGAAATGTTCCAACCCGTAATATCTTTTGCAGGTAAAGTAAAAGAAGGCTACAATACACTAAATTCAATAACATTAACCGATGCAATGCACTCCATAGGCAAAGAGATTTCTTTATTAACGTTGGACAAAGACGTAAGAAAATACGTAAAAATGCCGACTTATGAACTTCGCGGGTTACTTGAAGAAGAATTGAAAGCGTAAGGTGTAATATGAAAAATGCATTAAAAATTATTGAAGCATTGGGCAGGCATGATGATATGAATGCCGTTGCTGTTTTAGAAGACGTTGGTACAAACAGTGCAAAAGAAGAAATAAGAACAGAAACCGCAAAAGCGCTCATTAGAAGAAACAGCTGTGATGCTCTGAGAATCCTTTTAACAAAACAGGGCAAAGGGGTTCATGATTTGAGTACAAAAGTAGCAATGACAACAGTTAACGGACTTTTAGCGCTTGAGGATAAAACAGAATTATTAAAAATTATCGATGAAACTATCTCTCACAATAAAGAAGAAGAATTTTTAAATACCGCAAAATCCTTGAGAGCATTGATTAATTTGTCAAAATAAACCTAAAAAAGATTTGTAATATAAGTATGTTTGTGATATAAAACTCTTGTTTATTACCATAAAATTAATTCATTGTTAGATAAATAGGAGATCAAATTTATGACAAACAAACGAGTATGGTTATTTAGAGAAGGCAATGCCACCATGAAAAATCTTCTTGGCGGTAAAGGTGCTAATCTTGCCGAGATGACAAACGCAGGTCTGCCTGTACCTCCGGGACTTACTATCACTACAGAAACTTGTATGGAATACATTGACAACGGTAATCAAATGCCTGCAGGTCTTATGGATGACGTAAAAGCGGCTTTGGCTGAGGTTGAACGACAAACAGGTAAAAAATTCGGTGATGAAACTAATCCACTGCTTGTTTCCGTACGTTCAGGCGCAAGATTATCAATGCCCGGTATGATGGAAACGATTTTAAACCTGGGTTTAAATGATCGTACATTAGTAGGTTTATTAAACCTTACTAATAACGAAAGATTTGTATACGACAGTTATCGTCGTTTCTTAACGATGTTTGGCTCCGTTGCATGGGAAATCGAAAGAGAAAAATTTGAAGAAATTCTTGACGAAGTAAAAGCTAAAGAAGGTGTTAAACTTGATACAGAAGTAAGCATTGACGGTTTAAAATCTCTTATCCCCGCTTACAAAGAATTAATTAAAGCGGAAACAGGAAAAGAATTCCCTCAAGATCCTTACGAACAATTACAAGCAGCTATCGAAGCAGTATTCAGTTCTTGGAACATTCCTCGTGCGGTTGCTTACAGAAACCACTACAAAATTGACCACAGATACGGTACAGCCGTAAACGTTCAAACAATGGTATTCGGTAATATGGGTAACGATTCTGCTACAGGTGTTTCTTTCACAAGAAACCCATCTACAGGTGAAAACAAATTCTACGGCGAATACTTAACTAACGCTCAAGGTGAAGACGTTGTTGCCGGTATCAGAACCCCTAAACAAATTGCAGAACTTTCTCAAGAAATGCCTGCTCTTTATGAACAATATGTTGATATAGCAAAAAAACTTGAAAACCATTACAAAGATGTTCAAGATATGGAATTTACAATCGAAAGAGGTAAATTATACATTCTTCAAACAAGAAACGGTAAAAGAACAGCTGCTGCTGCGGTTAGAATTGCCGTTGAAATGGCTAAAGAAGGTACAATTTCAAAAGAAAGAGCAATCCAATTAGTTGACCCTGCTCAATTGTACCAATTAATGTTACCAAGTTTCGACCCTGCCGCTAAAAAGAATGCAAAACTTATTGCAAAAGGTTTAGCTGCTTCCCCGGGTGCTGCTGTAGGTAAAATCATATTTGATACGCAAGAAGCTGCTGACAGAGGTACTGCCGGTGAAAAAGTTATTTTGGTAAGAATTGAAACTTGCCCTGATGACATTCACGGTATGATTGCCGCTCAGGGTGTATTAACGCTTAGAGGCGGTATGACTTCTCACGCTGCTGTTGTTGCTAAAGGTATGGGTAAAGCTTGCGTTGCAGGTTGCGAAGACTTGAAAATCGACCTTAAAAACCAAACTTTAACAACTTCTGACGGTACTGTATACAAAAAAGAAGATATAATCTCTATGGATGCAGGCGAAGGTGAAGTTTATGCCGGTTCAATCACCACAATTGACCCTAAAATGGATGAAAACTTTGAAATATTATTCAACTGGGTTGATGAAACAAAACAACTTCTAGTAAGAGCTAACGCTGATACTCCTACTGACGTTAAAAAAGCGCTTGAGCTTGGAGCTAAAGGTGTCGGACTTTGCAGAACAGAGCATATGTTTATGGACCCCGACAGACTTCCATGGGTACAAAAAATGATTATTGCAGGTACTGCTGAAGCTAGAAAAGATGCTTTGGACAAATTACTTCCTATGCAATATTCTGATTTCTACGCTATGTTCAAAGCGTTAGGCGAACTACCAATGACTATCCGTTTATTAGACCCGCCGCTTCACGAATTCTTACCTTCAAAAGAAGAATTAATAGCTGAAGTTGCTACTCTAAAAGCCACAGGTCAAGACTATAAAGCAAAAGAAGATATGCTTAACATCGTTGAAGGTTTAAGCGAATCCAACCCAATGATGGGCTTAAGAGGATGTCGTTTAGGCTTAACTTACCCTGAAATTAATGAAATGCAAGTAAGAGCTATCTTTGAAGCTGCTTGCGACCTTAAAAAAGAAGGGCTAAATGTTAAACCTGAAATTATGATTCCTCTTATAGGACACGTAAACGAGTTAAAAGAAGCAAGAACAGTGCTTGAGCGCGTAGCTAAACAAGTTATGGAAGAAAAAGGTATCAACGTTGATTATCAATTCGGTACAATGATTGAAATCCCAAGAGCTGCCTTAACTGCTGATCAAGTTGCAGAATATGCAGAGTTCTTCAGCTTCGGTACAAATGACTTAACTCAAATGACATTTGGCTACAGCCGTGATGATGCGGAAGGTAAATTCTTGAACAACTATGTTGAACAAAAAATTCTTCCTGCTAACCCGTTTGAAACTCTTGACCAAGAAGGTGTCGGTCAGCTTATGCAAATCGCTTTGGAAAAAGCGTTGCCTGTAAGACCAAACCTAAAGAGAGGTATTTGCGGCGAACACGGCGGCGACCCTGAATCAGTGAAATTCTGCCACAGAATCGGCTTAAACTATGTAAGCTGCTCACCATTCAGAGTTCCCGTAGCAAGATTAGCTGCTGCTCAAGCTGTTTTAGAAGATAAAGACTCTAAAGCTGTTTGTCATCACTAGCGGATTTTGACAAGGCTGAGCGAAGCGAACGCCGAAGTAATGAGGGCAATGCGAATTGCAGCGAAGCGAAATGAGCAAGATGCCCGAATGAAGCAAAATTCAAGACTAAAAACCAAAGAGAGCCGAAAATTAAATTTTCGGCTCTTCTCTTTTATTTTTTGTAAATATTTGTAATCCTGTAAGATTTTTATGCTAACATAGCATAGTGGTAATTTACGGAGATTAATCAATGAAAGTTTTAGCTATATCTAATCAAAAATTTGCCGGGCAAGAACAACTAATAAATGGTTATTCTCGAAAATTTTTAGAACAGACTTATCGCAAAATGGTTGGAAATTTAAGCTCTATAACACAAAGAGAATGCTATGATAATATTTTATGTATAGCTCGTTTGAAAAATCCCAATTTAAAAGTAGACAGTAAAGCTTTTGAAACAGAACGATTAAGAGTAGTCGCAGATTTATTAAGCAAATAAATTATTTTTTTGTGCTACTTCAATCTGTTAGTTTCCAAAAGCACCATCAAAACTGACACGTCAGAAGGTTTAATTCCGCCTATTCTGGCGGCTTGAGCAAGCGTTTTCGGGCGGACTTTTGTCAGCTTGTCCTTTGTTTCCTGAGAAATATGTTTGATACCCTGAAAATCAATATCCTGCGGAAGCTTCACATTTTCCAGTTTGGACGCCTGCTCCACCTGGATATTTTGACGTTTGATATAACCGTCATATTTTATCTGGATTTCCACCTGCTCTTCAACTTCTTTAGGCAAGTTCAAAACTCTTGTGGTTTCATCCAATTCCTTGATGACGGAATAATCTACATTAGGTCGCTTTAAAAGTTCTGCAACTCTTATACCACGCTCTATTTGAGTATTATACTTGGCTAAAATCCCGTTATTTTCATTGGTTGCAGAGATTTTCAGCTCCTGCAAACGTAATTTTTCCTGTTCTATCATTTCAAGCTTGGCTTTGAAACGCAAATACCGCTCTTCCGATATCAAACCTATGTTATAGCCGATTTTGGTCAGTCTTTGGTCTGCGTTATCCTGCCTTAAAATAAGCCTGTATTCGCTTCTTGACGGCAACATACGATAAGGCTCATCCATTTCTTTTGTAACCAAATCATCAATAAGAGTGCCTATATAAGAGGAGTTGCGAGGCAGCACCAGAGGCGCTTTTTCATCAAGAAATAATGCCGCATTAATAGCAGCCAAAAGCCCTTGTCCTGCGGCTTCTTCATATCCGCTTGTACCGTTAATTTGACCTGCGCAAAACAGCCCTTTTATTTTTTTAGTCATCAAAGAATGTTCAAGCTGTAGTGCAGGTACATAATCGTACTCAACAGCATAAGCAGGCTTCATCACTTTTACATTTTCAAGCCCCGGCAGAGATTGCAGCATTTGTATCTGAACGTCAAAAGGCAAGCTGCTTGAAAATCCTTGTACGTAGGTTTCGTAAGTATTTTCCCCTTCCGGTTCTATAAAAATGTGATGCGATTCTTTATCTGCAAAACGGACAACTTTGTCCTCTATAGAAGGGCAGTATCTGGGACCTTTTCCCTGAATACGTCCGGTGTACATAGGTGATTTATCAAGGTTTGCCATTATAATATCGTGGGTTTTTTTTGTAGTTCGTGTCAGATAACAAGGATATTGTGGGCGGATAGGACGGTTTGGCTCGAAAGAAAAGAAGGACAACTCTTTATCACCATAGTGAACATCAAGCCCGTCAAAATTAATCGTACGAGCATCAACTCTGGCAGGGGTGCCTGTTTTAAATTTGCCTAAATCCAACCCCAAAGCTCTTAAGTTGTCTGAAAGACCATGGGCAGGAAATTCACCCAACCTGCCTGCTTGAAAAGACTTCAGCCCTATATGGATTTTGCCTTCAAGAGAAGTCCCCGTTGTCAAAATCACCACAGGAGCAAGATATTCTATCCCAAGCTCGTCTTTAGCGCCCGTAACAGCGCCGTTTTTTACCATAATTTCAACTATCATGCACTGTTTAATATCAATATTCTCATAGCTTTCGAGCAGGTTTCTAAAATAGTGCATATATTCTTTTTTGTCCGATTGCGCTCTTAAAGCCCTGATTGCAGGACCTTTGCTTGAGTTTAAGGTCTTCATCTGAAGATAAGTAGCATCGGCAGCCAGCCCCATAACTCCGCCTAAAGCATCAATTTCCCTAACTATGTTTGATTTTGAAGGTCCGCCTATAGCAGGGTTACATGGCATAAGAGCTATATTGGTAAGATTTATAGAAGTTAAAAGGACTTTCAGTCCGTATTTTGCAGCAGCCAATGCAGCTTCACATCCTGCATGCCCGCCGCCTACTACTATTACATCATACTTAAACATTTTTCTCTTACCTTCTGCGTCAAATTTTTATTATCATTTTCATCAATATAAAACCAGTTAATATTTTTGTTTGTCCTAAACCAGGTAAGCTGCCTCTTCGCAAAATTTCTGGTGTTTTTTTTGATTAGCTCTACAGCCTCTTCTTTAGTCAAACGGTTATTAAAATAGTCTATAACTTCTTTATACCCCAAAGTTTTTAATAAAGAAACAGTTTCGCCGTATTTTTTTACCAAAAATTCAACTTCTTCAAACAGCCCCTGCTCTACCATTAAGTCAACCCTTTTATTGACCCTGTCGTATAAGAACGCTCTGTCTTTTGCATCAAGCCCTATGTAAATCACGTTAAAGTCAGGTTTGTTAAGTTTTTGGGCTTCGCTCATGGGAATGTTTAACGATTTTATAACTTCTAATGCCCTGATAACCCTAAAAATATCGTTATAATGGAGTTTCTGTGCCATAGCGGGGTCTTTTTCAATAAGTATTCTGTATAGATATTCATTGCCGTGATCTTTTGCCAAAGTTCTCATCTCTGCTCTGAAACCTTCGTCTGCAGGGACTTTTGGTATATCAAGTCCTTCAAGCAGGCTTTTTATATAAAATCCTGTACCGCCTGCTACAATAGGGGTTTTATTTTGCTCAAACAATTTTTCAATAACTTTATTTGCCAAATTTTTAAAATCACTTACGCTAAAATCCTCAAGAGGTGAAACAACATCCACAAGATGATGCTTAACTAAAGCAAGTTCTTCTTGTGAGGGCTTTGCAACTCCTATATTAAATTCCCGAAAAACCAAACGCGAATCAGCGGATATAATCTCCGTATCAAAATCCTGTGCCAGCCTGGCAGCGAGGTCTGTCTTGCCTGATGCGGTAGGTCCTGTTATTGCTATAATATTATCTTGCTTTTTCATAATATATAAATAATGTCATAAAATAATACAAATTAATAAAACAAAATAACAACAAGCCTATAATAGACAAAATTACATTATTAGCGCCTGCTGCGTTAATCACGGAAGCGGAAAAAAGCAAGATGTTGAAGAACAAAAATAAATTCAAAGAAACAAAGAATTTTTTAAACAGTAATTTAATACTTGTGAGTATATCCGCAAAAAAATTCTTCCTGCCCATTACGAGTGATACCGGAATAAGCATAGTTAAATAAGAAAACAGCCCTGCTGCTATAAACCCTAATAAATTTATCTTCGCCAATCTGAGCCTGTCTGCATCGCTAAGGCTGAAGAAAAAAGTTTTAAATGCAGCTTCAGAATGCGTTATCTGAGATAAATTTACTTTTGAAAAAGCTTCGGGGATACCTATCATATTAGTCGCAATATAATACATACCTAGCGCAAATATCAGAGCTAAAATCATATAGAATACTCCGGCCCCGGCAAATTTAAAAAAATATTTCCCGACTCCTTCCGCAAAATCACCCAGAAACAAAGGCGGGATATATTCTCTTTCTTCAGGTGTTTTAAGCTCGTTGATTTTGTCATATTCTATGGCGGCTTTAAAAGCATTTGACCACCCTGCCATAAATACAACAACCAAAAAGAAAAACAATATCATCAAAATAATATTGTTTACTATGCCTGATTTTGCAGCAGCAACATTGCCCATAAAAAGCAGCAAAATGATTAAAAATAACAAAAACGGCTGCATTAAGTTCATATATTTTTTAGATAGTTGGAACGCTGTTATAAAAATATCTTTTAACATTTTATTCCCGTATAATGTACATATTTTATTTTATAACAAAAGCAAACTTTTAGAAATTGTACTACTAATCTAATACGACTTCAATCTCAAAAATCCTGTTCCATGGAAAAGAGTAAGAAACTTTTTTATTAAAATTTAAAAATGAAGCAAGCCGTTGCTCAAAAGGCAGCATTTCCCCGTCCACGGCATCAGGGTTGTTTTCTTGTCTTATAATCGCCCTGACATTTGCCTGATATGCCCAATCATCAAGAAATCTTGTTATCATCATTTCGTCAAATTTTTCTCTGTCAAATAAATCAATCTTTTCTGCCAAAAATCTTACAATACCCATCGCAATCAAACTGCCTAAAGTATTGCCTGTAGTATTCCAGGCGCTGTAACCGTACAAATCAATATGACCAAGCCCAAATAACTTGTCAATCAAATAATTATCCGCACCGTTGGCGTTTTTTATGTCGGCTATCATTGTTTTATTAGCGTTACCGGCAAGATACCCCGCCAATAAATCCGCCTGATTATGCTCAAGCGTATCCTCTAAAATTCCAAGACAAATATCATCCTGAATTTTGCCGGGGGCGTTGACAACCAGTGTTAAATCATAATTTTCACAAACGGCTTTGCCGCCGCAAATTTCAATTTGCGATTTAACCGAGGTTTCTATGTCTATATCCTCGTACCTTGAAATAATTTTCTTTGCCTCTTCGTTAAAAAACACAGGGCAAATTTTAATTTTTTCTTTACCGTAAAATTCCACAACAGCCCTTGACAAAAGAGCGGTTATAATTTCGTCCGCACCTGTTTTAATCTGCACATTTTGCAAATTATAGGATTGTATTTGTTTATTTAAAAGGTCTTTTTCTTCAACATTAAAGCCATATTGTGCCGTATCATCCTGTGAAAAAACCAAATAATCAAACAAACTTTTCTGAGCAAGTTCAAGGTAATATAGATTTATTTCAAAATTACGTTTTCTTGTATTGAGATAATCTTCAACAACCTCAAACGGAATAGTCTGCGCAAGTTCTACCAGCTCATTCTCTATAATATGGTCATAATCAGAAACCATTTTATGGGTTAAATATGAGTACTTAAATATCTTTTCACCGTACTTATCCCAGTAAGTTTTTTCCTCTTCGTTTATATTATTATTGGAAATTCTCATAATGCTTGAAAAGGCATAAACCTTAGGGGTATACGCAAGGTTTTCAAAAATCGAGGTACATTTGTCTATTCTTGATTTTATTTCATCAAAGCCCAGCACAATTCTTCTTGAAGGAATTAACCCTCCGTAAGCAATGGTATCAAGGCTTAGCAGAATAACATCAATCTGATTGTTATCAATAGTGTCTTTTATCCAATTTAAAATCGCATCTGTATCCGCTGTTTTAGTTAAAGAGCCTAACATCGACTTTGGCGGAATAAAAATTTCTGTCCCCCGAATAAAAGAAGCGGTATTTTTGGGCAAATCATAGCTGACAGGCCTGTCATCCAGCGGGATTATGAGTATTTTAAGGTGTTTTTTGTTTGACATTATCTTGCGCATCTCTCATATTTTTCACATAAGCGGGAGTAGAGTCATTATAAATTTTATTTTTAGACAAATCAAAATTACTATCCTCATCGTAATCACTATTAATTATATATTCATTCAAGCCTCTTGACGGGCTGAATACGACACCCTTTGCCCCGCCGTCGGATATAACAATTCTCGCGGAAGCAGCAGTATTACCGGTAGAATCAAGTGGCTGCGCCTTGACTATATCGCTCTTATCTTCATTTTTCCAAACCATAGCCTCTACTTTTACAGTTCTACCGACATATTCTTTAGCCACGTTCATTGGTATTCTAAATGTACATAACCCTGCTGCATTGGTTTTTGACTCATATGCGACAGACTGAGGTTCAAACTCATAATCAAGCACCAATACTACAAAAGAATCGGGCGCCGCTTTTACTTTAAAAACAGCATCCTGTCCTGTAAAAAGTTTATTAGGCCGATAGAGCATCGGAGCGGAACGTAAAACCGTAAGCTTTGATAAACCTGCTGCTGCAGGGATAAAATTTATCTCTTCCGCCATTAGGTGGTTTTGGACAAAAAGCAATAACATTAATATATAAACAAAAAATCTAACTCTCATAACCCTATTGTAACTTTATATTGATATAATTGCAAAAGTTTAAAGTGTAGATATTTGTGCAATCTTAAGAAAGAAGTCAAAAATCCATACCGTATAAACCACAAACCCCAAAAAAGGGATAATTATAATGCCGATAGCATTTTTGCTGGGTATATCATAAGCCCTTGAAATAGCTACAACCTGCAACACTACTGTCCAAACCCAAACTATCAGAATAAAAAATACAGCTATCTCGGAAGAAAGCGGGCTAAATGCTTTCAAAAGTTTTAAAGGAGCTAAAAACAGCCAAGGTACGGTAGCAAGAGCGCTGAGCGTCAGCAGCTTGGAATAATTGCTCTTAAGGTTGAACATTTGTGCGCATAAATTTACAAATAAACAAAAGAAAAGCCAATATATTACGGCGCTCAGCCAAGAACCCGTCAGCCCCAAAAGCTCAAAAGGGGTAAAGGTTACCTTTATATTTGTTAAAAAAACCACGCTTGAAGTTAAAAGGACGACTAAAAGCGGCATTTTATAAGGTTTGTCGTAGGATATGCTTTCAAAAACTTTTGAAGGGGCAAACAAAATATCATAAAATTTTTCAAAAAACTCGTTCATAATTTACTCCCATAACAACAGGGGTTGCTTTGCGTACTTTACGCTAAAGGGCAGCATAGATGAGATAGGGTTATGATTAAACTTAGATTCAATACCCATTAACAGGGATTTAAAGCTTGAATCTTTATTGTAAGGAACAACAGGCAGTTCTGTTTTTATATTAAACTTTTCCTGTACAAGATTTTTGGCAAGATTTTCTGCCTCGTACTGACCGCCTAAACTGTCAACAAAGCCTATTTTTTTTGCCTGAGAACCCAGAAAAATTCTGCCGTCTGCATATTGTTTCAATGTATCCAATGTAAGGGTTGTCTTTTCAGCTTTATAAGTATCTTTTCTTTGTATTCTGCCTTTGTCTATAGCATCAATAAACTGGTCATAAGCATCATAAATAGTTGTTTGGAATAAAGATTTTTCATCTGTGGTCATTCGTCTGTAGAATGAGCCTGCGTCTTTAAACCTGCCGCTTTTAACGGTATTATCGGTAAGCCCGATTTTTCTGGTTAAATCAGCGGCATCAATAAAACTGAAAATAACACCGATACTGCCTGTCATAGAACCTTCCTGCGCAACTATTCTGTCCGCCGCAGAAGCAACATAATAACCGCCGCTCGCTGCTACATCAGCTATTGAAACGACAACGGGCTTTTCCTTGCGTAAACGCAAAACAGCATCATAAATATCCTGAGATGCCGATACTGTGCCGCCGGGTGAATTTATTCTTAAAATCACGCCTTTTACTGTTTTATCTTTCGCCGCTTTGTTTACGGAGTCCAAAACATTTGTAGCTGAATATAATTCAGGGAAGAAAGTTGTTGAAACAGTTGAACTTATAGGACCTTCCAGATTTATCAAAGCAATACGAGAGGGAGCTTGAATTGCAGATAGACCGGTATCAGCGGTTTTAAACGGTCTCGGCTTTGCCAGCCCTAAAACTAAACACAATACGCACACCGCTAATATAGATATTGCAAGGTATTTTTTCTCCATATTTAAACTCCTATTTCTTCATGATGATTATATTTTTTTACAATACTATCCAATGCCTCAATCATAGCGGATTGATACATTAGAGCTTTTTCTTTATCATTTGATTCAAAACGCAATGTAAATACAGGCTCTGTGTTGCTTTGTCTTATCATAGCAAATCCGCCTTCAAATATTATCCTCAACCCGTCTATATCTATGATGGATTTAATCTCGGAACCGAATAAATTCGGAGTTTCTTCAATCAGCCCGGTTAAATCGGCCAAAACAGGTTTTTTATTCTCATTTTTACAAGGATATCTCACTTCTCTTGTTGTATGCACCTGAGGCAGGGACTTTATAAGACCTGACAGCTTAAATTCAGGGTTATTCAACTTGTTTTTAGCAACAATTTCAATGACCCTGCAGCCTGCATAAATAGCATCGTCAAAACCGTAATATCTATCCTTAAAGAAAATATGCCCGCTCATCTCACCGGCTAAAATAGCCCGCTCTTCCTTCATTTTAGACTTAATATAACCATGTCCCGTTTTCCACATAATAGCTTCGCCGCCATTTGCGTTAATCATATCAAACAGAACCTGTGAACATTTAACCTCTGATATAATTTTAGGCTTTTCGCCCCTGCCTTTAAGCTCTTTTAAAACATCCAGAGCAAAAATCAAAAGCAACTGGTCTCCCGGGATAGAATACCCTGTATCATCTACAACACCTATTCTGTCAGCATCGCCATCAAACGCTATACCAAAATCAGCGCCTGTTTCTTTAATTTTCGCCTTTATGTCATCGAGCGTTTTTTCATCGGAAGGGTTTGGATGATGATTGGGGAAATTGCCGTCAGGTTCCGAATAAAGTTCAACCACCTCGCAGCCCAGCTCTCTGTACAAGTCGGGAGCTACTATACCGCCTGTAGCATTAGCGCTGTCTACAACGACTTTAATGCCTTTACCGAATTTAGTAAAATGTTTTAATTGTTTTTCAAGATAAGTATTAATTAAGTTATAGGTTAACACCTCTCCTATTTGATAATAAGATTTTTCCTTAGCGCCATAAGCTTTTTGGGCAAATTGTTTGACGTCTTTAATATCTTTTTCGTTCAAAGACTGCCTGTTCAAAGTCATCTTTAAACCGTTATATTCGGAAGGGTTATGGCTCGCCGTAACAATCAACGCACCGTCGATTTCTATATGTTTATCGTTAATTTCATAATCTATAACCTCTGAAAAATACCCTAACGGAGTAGGTACAAGCCCTATATCTATTACGTTTGCACCAACCGATGTAATACCTTTTATCAAAGCTTTTACAAGCTCCAATGAATGCAAGCGGGCATCTCTTGATACAGAAAGCCATACATCTTTAGCTTCTTTATTCAACTTTTGTGCGACATATTTGGCATATCCTTTGCCTGCATAGTAAAATACTTCAACAGTAACATTTTGTCCGTATATGCCTCTGATATCATTCTTTCCGAAAGCGCTTGTATCTAACTTTGTCATAAATCCCTCGTTAATTCTCTGTTTAATAAGATTATATCTGAAATTAAGCTAAATAAAAACTTCTTCATATTCTGTTATGAAATTTTGGAATTTTTTTGTAATATGCTAATTTAATTTCGGGATATGTAAAAAGAGACTTAAAAAATCATGAACAAAAAATGGAAAAAAGCTCCCTTGCCTAGGGTAGCTCATGTTTGCTGCGGGTATAAATATGATACAAAAGATGCTCACACTATCAACTATTTTCGCTGTTTTGCACACAAACCGTTAAAAAAAGAGGTTGAAAATCGTTTAGGCGAAGGGATAAAAATCGATTTTTGTATTACCTTTTGGCTATCTTGCAAAAACAATGATTGCATAAAAAGCTTTACTTTTTATTACGACAGAAAAAGCAATCTGGTTAAAAAAGAAGAGTTTAAAGGGATAGAATACATAATGAAAATTAAAGATTTCTTCATTGAAAATATTGAAATCAAAGTAAAAGAACCTTTAACACCGGGCAACAGCAAGAAGTATCTGTGGTTATATACAGACGGCAGCCCGACTAAAAAATTCGTAAGCAACATCTACAACCTTGACGATAAAAAAGTCGGTGAAACAGGGGTACAAGAGGTACGAAGTTACAAGCTTTAATTATCTGTGCGGAAATGGTCTCATATGAGCAGGAGGTCTTGGGGCAGGTCTGTAATTCGGTACATAATGAGGTCTGGGAGGTCTGATATATACAGGACGAGGCGGTACCGGTACTACGAGGACAGGAGGCGCGACAACAACCGGAGGTTGTACTACAACAGGGGGTTGAAGAACAATACGAGGCGGTGCAACGACTACAGGAGGAGCAACAACAACCGGTCTTGGCGGAGGCAGACAAACATCTATATGTCTTACTGCACAACCTGTTCCGCCTGCAGTTATACCAAGTGCGGCTGCTAATGCAGCGGTTTTTCTTGAAACAGCCTTATAAATACTTTGTAAACCATTGAAATTAATGTCCTTGTTGTTTTGGTTTCTGTGAAAATTATCCATGCTTGTAATCCTTATTTGTTACAACTATTTTAAGTATAAACAAAATATTCTTTGCCAGTATATATGTATTATTCTATTAACATTACTTTATTAAGTTTTGTCCGTTATAAACTTTTTGCCTATTAATTGTTTTTATAATATACTTTTAGCGTAAAATGAAATATAGAGGCAAAAATGGGTTACAAAATAGTATCAAAAAAAGAACTTTGTCCTAACCAATACGAAATTCGGGTAGAAGCACCTTTTATCGTACGAAATGCAAAAGCAGGACAATTTATTATCTTCAGAGCGGATAAAAACGGAGAAAGAGTTCCACTTACAATTGCTGATGTTGATAAAGAAAAAGGGCTTTTGACTATTGTATATATGGCCGTGGGTTTTTCTACGAAAAAACTTGCACAAATAAACGAAGGCGAAGAAATTTATGACCTCGTAGGACCTCTCGGTGTACCTACCCACACGGAAAAAGTCGGCACGGTAATTTGCGTTGCAGGCGGATACGGCGCAGCGCCATGCTACCTTATAGCAAAATCTTTTAAAGACGCCGGTAACAAGGTTTATATGGTTATGGGCGCAAGAACAAAAGAATTAATCTTTTGGGAAGATAAAATGAAATCCGCAGCAAATGAATTATTTATCACAACAAATGACGGCTCTTTAGGCAGAGAAGGATTTGTAACTCAGGTTGTTGAAGAGTTAATGAATAAAGAACAAATTGATGAAGTTATAGCTGTAGGTCCTATGCCTATGATGAAAGCTGTTTGCGATTTAACAAAAGATAAAAAAATTAAAACTATAGTAAGTATGAATCCGATTATGGTTGACGGCACAGGCATGTGCGGAGCATGCAGGCTTACCGTCGGCGGAGAAACAAAGTTTGCTTGTGTTGACGGTCCTGACTTTGACGGACATTTAGTCGACTTTGACGAAGTCATTGCAAGAACTTCTATTTATAAAAATGAAGAGCGCACAAGAGACGAAAACTGCAATTTGTTAAAATATAATTAAGTATGACAATGTCTGCCTGAATTGTTGTTATAATAAAACCATGGATAACTTTTACAAGACAATTCTTAGCGAAATCAGCATTCCTGTTTGCGTTTTTGACTCACAAGCAGAAATGATTTTTTATAATGAAAAATTTTCAACACTACTAAAACAAAAAAATATTAATGCAAAAACGCTTGATGAAATTAATCAGGCATTCATCGATGAGAATTTATTTTTAAATACGCAAAAAATAGATGCCGAGGGCAATGTTTTTTATATCTGCACTTGTGAAAGCAGCCTAAATCAAGCCCATCTGGACTTTGTATCAACCGTAAGCCATGAATTGAGGACGCCCTTAACGAGCATAAAAGGGTTTGCCGATACTATGCTGCACTCGTCTGATGCGCTTACAAAAGAGCAGCGGGAAAAATTCCTCACAATTATTATTAACCAGACAAAAAGGCTTACCAGACTAATAGAAAACCTGCTTGCTATTACAAATCTGTCTTCAAAAAGACAAAAAATGATATTAAAGGCAATAAACTTTCAGGAATTTATCTCCACGCTTATTCTTTCGGTAGAAAAAAAATATCCTAACAGGACTTTTTCGTCCGAAATACAGTATAATTTGCCTGATATTTGGGCGGATAGCGATATGCTTGAGCAAATAATGCTAAACCTGCTTGATAACGCCGCAAAATATTCTTATCCTGATTCTAAAATTGAAATCAAAGCAGCCTTTAAAAATAATTGTATCTTAATAGAAATAATTGACGAAGGGGTGGAAATTCCCCAAGACTGTCTGGAAAAGATTTTTAACAAGTTTTCAAGAATAGATAACCCGCTCACAAGACAGGTTGAAGGCAGCGGGCTGGGGCTTTTTATAACAAAAAATCTTGTCGAAAACCTCAACGGCAAAATCACCGCACAAAGCGTCGGAAATAAAACTATTATAAGCATTGAACTTCCGTCAATAAACTTTGAAACTCAAATGGAAAGCAAAATTACGGGAGAAAAATAATGCACAGAAATGTAGTAATCATTTACGATAAAAGGCTGGAAATCCCGATAAAATACAAAAAAAATATCGAGAACAAAATTCTTGTAAACGTAATTTGTGCAGCTGATAAAAAAGACTTAATGCTAAATCTTGAAGAAACTCAGGCGGAAATGATTTTAATTTCAGAAAGTGTGCAGGAGGATTTTGGCAACTTATGCCGTGAAATAAGACAAAAAAATTCTAAAAACAGACCCGTTATAGTACTTTTATCAAAATCAAGCTTCGCTAACGATAAAATTGAAGCGCTTCAAAACGGTGCGGATGATTTTTTAAGCGAACCTATTGACCTAAACGAGCTGACCGCCAGGATAGCAGCTCATTTAAGAAGAAAGGACGAAGAAAATTCTTCGTTTTTAACCAAGCTCCCGACTCACGATTCTACCGTAAAGTTTTTAAAACGAGCGATGCAATCCGATGATAAATGGGCGGTTTTATATATTGATATAGATAATATAAATGCATACAGGGAAATCTACGGGGAAATACCGGCATCAAAGCTATTGCAAACTTACAGTGCAATTTTAAACGCAACAATCGAAGCAGAGGACTTTGTGGGGCATTTAAAGGAAAATGATTTCATCATAATAACCTCTTCGTACAAAGCAGAAAAACTTGCAGACTATCTGAACTTTACTTTTGATATAATTGCCCAAAAATTTTACAGCGCAACCGACAATGAAAGAGGGTATATTCTGCTTCAAGGCGATAATAAAGCAGGCTGCAAAATCCCTATTATGACAACAAGCATAGGTATCATCAATTCAGAGTTAAAAAACTATATAGACGTGGAAGATGCGCTCTTAAGCGTGGATAAAATGCAAAAACTTGCCAAAACACTTATAGGCTCATCAAAAATTATAGACAGACCGTTAATAAGCAGTGAAAAAGAGCTTGAAAATATAGATAATAAAACCATATTAATATTTGAGCAGGATAAAGACTTAGCATACCTGCTTGACACAACATTAAAAATACAGGGCTATAATCCTGTCATTTGCGGCTTTAACTGCCCTGTTGAATATATTTTAAGCATTCCGGCTAAATTAA
This sequence comes from Candidatus Gastranaerophilales bacterium, assembly GCA_028696075.1. Lineage (NCBI taxonomy): Bacteria > Bacillati > Candidatus Melainabacteria > Candidatus Gastranaerophilales > Candidatus Gastranaerophilales bacterium. The sequence goes on along the minus strand of JAQVHS010000012.1, from coordinate 37,090 downwards.
TAATAATAGACGGCGATGACAATGCTATTGAACTTTGCAGAAAAATAAAAGCAAACAGCCTGAAAAATATCAAAATAATTTTCACTGACACAAAGCATGATAAAGAAAAAATTTTAGGCTGCGGGGCAGACGTATATTTACCTAAGCCATATGAACTTGTAAACCTTTTTTCATGGATAGAAAAAATACTCGGATAAATAAAAAAAGGCTCTGTTTAGAGCCTTTCAATGTTTATTGCTATATTGGTTTCTTTAAAAAATCCGGAATATCAAGCGGACTTGGGTCCTTTTTCTTGACGGAAGCAGTATTAAAAATAGCTGAAGTATCAATAGGTTTAGGAGTATTTTCTTTAAGATCCAATTCAAAGCCTGTTGCAATAACAGTAATTTGTAAATCGCCCTGAATTTTATCATCGTGAACCGCACCAAATATGATATTAGCGTTATCCAGCACCGTTTCATTGATAATAGCTGCTGCTTCATGAATTTCATGTAAAGTCATGTCGGCTCCGCCTGTTACATTAATAATAACACCGCTTGCACCATGGATAGAAGTTTCAAGAATCGGAGAATTGATTGCTGATCTTGCTGCTTCAATAGCTCTTCCTTCGCCGTTGCCTCTGCCTATACCCATAATTGCAGAACCTGAAGAAGCCATAACCGCTCTTACATCTGCAAAGTCAATATTTATTAAGCCGGGGATTGTAATAATATCAGAAATACCTTGAACACCTCGTGCAAGAATTTCATCAACCACATAAAACGCTTCTCTGAAACCTGCTTTTTTATCCACGACCGAAAGCAATTTGTTATTAGGAATTGTAATAAGAGAATCAACATTCTCTTGAAGTTTTTCCAACCCTTGCATTGCCTGTGTCATTTTCAGTTTGCCTTCAAAGTTGAACGGTTTTGTTACAACACCGATAGTCAAAGCGCCTAATTCTTTTGCTATTTGAGCAATAATAGGAGTAGCGCCTGTGCCTGTTCCACCACCCATGCCTGCGGTAACAAAAACCATATCAGCGCCGTCAATAGCAGCCATAATCTGGTCTCTGCTTTCATCGGCAGCTTTTTCACCAACCTGAGGTCTTCCGCCAGCACCAAGACCGTTTGTTAATTTAGCGCCTAATTGTACCGTGTTTTGGGCTGATGAAGTTCCTAAAACCTGAGCATCAGTATTCATTGCCCAAAATTCAACTCCGCCTAACCCTTGCGATATCATCCGGTTAACAGCATTGCCGCCGCCGCCGCCAACACCTATAACTTTAATCTTTGCTTGACTTGCCATATGTTCCGACTCCTCAAAATTTGATGGTCCAAAGTTATTACTCACTTAGCTAACCCCTTTTTCACTACTACACTGATTGTTCAATACAACGGTTTTTATCAACCTATTAAGATTATAGAATATCTTTAGTATTAAAACCAACATTATGACCGAAAATAAATCCAAACTCATTATATTAGCAAGATAAACTATCCCTAATGATATAATAGTATTCAAAATAAATTCATTAGTAAAGAGCAAATAGTTAAATTGTTGCAATAACTTTGCATTTGAGCTTGCAATCAAAACATCAAGACACACTAAAACCACTATCATCAATGCTTTAGGGTCTATCAAAGATATATTTAAAGGGCTTAAAAAACCTATTATAACCCCTATTAAAATCCCTGCTGTTATCGATTTAAACATTATTCTCCGCTTCTTAAGTTCCGGGAGCAATTTCTACAGGCTGCTTATCCGAAACCTTCACCTTTAATCCTCTTATACTAAATGATAGCATAAGTGCATCATTTTTTATTCCTTCGGGGTTTAAAGCTTTACCGGCTGCTTTATTTGTAAATGGCGGGACAAGCGGCTTTTGATTGACCAAAACAGTACTCCCTATACAGGAAATACGGCTTGAATTAACTATTCTCTCATTATTTATTGAAATAGCTTCCGCTCCGTTCGCCCATAAAAAATTTACAATTTTTAACAAATCTATGTCATGTACTATATACTGCGATGATGTATTATCTTCATAAGTTTGGTCAGAATCCGCCAACATTATTGTTAATCCTTCCCCTTTAACTTTTTCAATACCAAGCAAAGGCGCTATTTTATTTATCTTTCTCTGTTCTTTTTCTCTTAAAAGCGAATAAAGCTCTTTCTTTAAAAGAATAATCTCAAGCTCCAAAATTTTATTTTTATTTTCAAAGGCAACTATTTGATTATTTAAGGCGCCTTGTCTTGCAACTAAAATCTTGTTTGAAGATGTTTTCTCCAGATAAATTAAGCTTATAACGGCAAAAATTACGGCTAAGAGAATTATAAAAAGCAAACCGGCAAAAAGCTTTTTTGAAGAAGCAAAAGGCTCAAGCTTTTTAAATACGTTAAAGATTGTAATATTATCATCGGTTTTATACATGGCTTTTCAATTTTAAGATTACCTGCTCTGCCTCATAACGGGCAAGTTTATCCGCCTCCAGTATTTCTTCAAACGAAGGAAATCCTATAAAATCAGTATTATCAAGGACTGATTTTGTAATACTTATTATATCACCCAATTTTATTTCATCCCTTAAATAAGCATAAACCGCGGTTTCATTAGCCGCATTTATAACGGCAGGGGCTGTTCCGCCCTGTTTACCCGCTTCATAAGCAAGTTTAAGCGCAGGGAACTTCTCAAAATCAGGCGCAAAAAACTCTAATTTTGCTATATCAATTAAGTTTAAAGAGGATGTCTTAATCCCTTCAACACGTTGCGGATACGTAAGAGCGTATTGGATAGGGATATGCATACTGGGCACGCCCATCTGCGCCAGAACACTTCCGTCCGAAAACTCTACTGCACTATGAATGATGCTTTGCGGATGAATAACAACTTCAATATCATCATAGGATTTGTTAAATAAGTGATGGGCTTCTATAACCTCTAACCCCTTGTTCATTAAAGTCGCAGAATCAACAGTAATTTTGGCCCCCATATTCCAGCGGGGATGTGCCAAAGTTTGGGCTCTGGTTGCACTTTTGGTTTCTTCAACCGATTTATTCAGAAAAGGTCCGCCCGATGCCGTAATAATCAATTTTTTGACATGATTTTGCTCCTGCGTACATTGAAAAATAGCGCTGTGTTCGCTGTCTACCGGGATAATTTGTGCATTATATCCGGCAACCGCTTCCATCACTATATCACCTGCGCTTACAAGCGTTTCTTTATTGGCAAGGGCTACGGTTTTACCTCTTTTAACAGCTTCAAGAGTAGGGATAAGCCCGTCTATGCCTGTTACACAAACCAAAATCGTATCATAATCAGCCTCTTTTGCTATTTTTGCAAGCCCTTCATTTCCATGAAGCACTTCTGTATTCTTATACTTTTGAGCAAGCTCATTAGCGGACTCAGGAGAGCTTACACTCACAACAGCAGGGGTAAACCTCTTAATCTGCTCTTCCAACAGCGCTACCTGTGTGTTAACAGCAAGCGCTGTTACCTCAAACAAATCCCCGAGCTTTTCTATAACTTCAAGAGCTTGTGTACCTATTGAACCTGATGAACCTAAAATTGCTATCTTCTTTTTCATTTTAAATTTCTAAACTCCACACACTTTTATAGTAGAATAAAAACTAATACAAATAAAGACTTAGAAAAAGGAACGCTAAATGATTATAAAAACTTTAAATATGGGAGTATTTCAGGTAAATAACTACATAGTGATGGACGAGACCACAAAAGATGCAGCCCTTATTGACGCAGGAGGGGATTATAAGATGACAATGGCTGCCGTTAAAGAATTAGGCTGCAATTTAAAATACATTCTTAATACACATGCTCATATGGACCACACTGCAGGTGATGAAGAACTGCAAAGAAATCTCGGTATTCCGATTTATATGCACAAAGATGACGGAATAATCATGACCGCCTTTAAAGAAAGCCTGAAAATGTTTGGCATGCCTGAATATGAACCGCCTGAAGACATTACTTTTTTTGAAGACGGTGCAGAATTCAGGTTGGGCAATTTAACTATCAAAGCTGTTCACACCCCCGGACACACCAAAGGCGGAGTATGTTATTTGGTTGAAGATGCTTTGTTTTGCGGTGATACAATATTTTTCGAGTGCGTCGGCAGAACAGACCTTTACGGCGGAGATTACTATCAGCTTGAAGATTCCATAAAAAACAAAATTTACCCGCTTGGTGATGATATAAAGCTTTATCCGGGGCATGGCTGTGCAAGCTCTATAAAACATGAAAAAAAGAATAATCCTTACTTTAAGGCATAATGTTTTTTCTTATAAAAATATGACATATTAGCTTTTTCCCGGGATAAAAGTATATTTTCGGCAAATTCAGCACTGTTTTATTGACTTTTTCAATAAATTCTTGCTTTAATTGTTACATTAGCTGCAAGGAGAAAGTTATGAAATCAAATTTTGTACCTGCACACAGTGTAGAATTAAGCGATAATGAAATAAAAAAAATAGTAAAAGATAACAATGTAAAAGTAATCAAACTGCAATTTACAGACTTGAACGGACAGGTGAAAAATCTTTCCGTACAGGTAAGTCAAATTGATAAACTCTTAAACAACGAAATGATACTCGACGGCTCTTCCATTAAAGGTTTCAGGAGCATAGAAACAGCTGATATGTACCTTTACCCCGACAAAAAAACTTTTACGCTTCTTCCCTGGCTCTCTAAAGAAACAGGGAATGCGGCACGCCTTATCTGCGACATCTATAACGCAGACGCTACACCTTTTGAAGGCTGTCCGAGAGCAAACTTAAAAAGAGTTATAGCAGAGGCGAAAGAATGGGGCTTTGAGATGCAAGTGGGTCCCGAGGCTGAATTTTTCCTCTTTAAAAAAGACGAAAACGGTATGGCTACAACAATAACCAATGATTTTGCAGGCTACTATGATGCGGGTCCTGACGATAAAGGGGAAGAAATTCGGACTAAAATCGTTGACGGGCTTGAAACCATGGGGTTTGAAATTGAAACCAGCCACCATGAAGTAGCAAGAGGACAGCATGAAATAGGTTTTAAACACGCAGACGCCCTGACTACGGCAGATAACCTTGCGACTTTTAAAATGGCGGTAAAAGCTATAGCAGATAAAAACGGGTTGCATGCAACCTTTATGCCAAAACCGCTGGTCGGTATTAACGGCTCCGGAATGCACTGTAATATTTCCTTGTATAACAAAGGCAAAAATGCTTTTTTTGATGAAGACAAACCCAACCATTTAAGCGATATAACTTTCCATGCAATCGGCGGGATTTTAAAACATATAAGGGCGGTAACAGCAATAGCAAACCCTACCGTAAACAGCTATAAAAGGCTTGTCCCGGGGTATGAAGCGCCTGTTTATCTTGCATGGTCTTTAGAAAACAGAAGCGCATTAGTAAGAGTACTTGCAAAAAAAGATGAGGAAACAAGAATAGAATTGCGCTCGCCTGATCCGAGCTGCAACCCCTACCTTGCTTTTGCGGCCATTTTAACAGCCGTAATGGATGGTATAAAGAAAAAACTCACACCGCCCGAAGCTGTGGACAGCAATATTTATAAACTTTCGTTTAAAGAAAGAAAAAGATACAAAATTAATTCTCTTCCCTCCAGCCTTAATGAAGCGCTGGACATTATGGAGCGCAGTACAATTGTACGTTTAGCGTTGGGTGAACATATTTATAATGAATTTATCAGCGCAAAGCGCAGGGAATGGGATTCTTTCAGCACGTATGTTTCGGGGTGGGAACTGGATAGATATCTGGCAAGATACTAGGAGGAAGCTAGGAAGCTAGGCAGCTGGGAAGTTGAGCAGCTGAGAAGTTAGGATTAAGCTTAAGGGATTTAAGCGGTGAAGGGGTTAAGAGTTGCATATTATCTTTCTTGTTAATATTTTTATTTAAAAGTATCATGTTGGTATGGATGAATTTGAACAAGACAAAATGAATACCATAAGTATTTACAGGGAATTATTCTGGAAAGCTGACGAAGAAATCAACAGGCAGTTAAACCTGCTAAAAGATGAGGACTTGTGCAACAGCTGCGCTAACCCCTGTACATTAAAGAATAAAGAATTTTCTCCACGGCAGGTTTTAGCGCAAAACTGCGCCTTAAAAGAGTGGCAGCTTAAATGCCTGGATAAGCTGGAGAATGAAATTTCACGTGATATTTGCCAAAGAATACAGCAAATCGAAGCACATAAACAAAATTATTCCTGCTCTAAATGTGCCACCTGCTGCAAGCTGGCATGCAGTGAATTTTCGCCTCAAGAACTGCAGGAAAAAGCCCGGAATAACGACAATTTTGCTACACAATTCACAAGCATATTTCTTCCTTACAAAACCGAAAAGAAGGCAAGAGAAGCTTATCCTGAGTTCGTTAATCACCTTAAAAAGGAATTAAAAGAGGGAGAAAAGATTTATTTTTATTACTGCCCAAAACTTGGCGAAGATAACCTATGCACGGATTATGCAAATCGTCCGCAAATTTGCCGTGAATTTCCGACTAATCCTCTAATACTACTGCCCAAAAGCTGCGGCTATTACCAATGGAGGGAAGATGTCCACATAAGCGCCTTGATGCTCCATGCGCTGGTTGAAATCGTTAAATTTAATATAGAACAAATCAAAAAAATATTATAAAAAAAGCTGCTTAACAGCAGCTTTAAAAACAAATTATAGTCTTTGTTTAATATCTGTAATGAGCGAAAGCTTTGTTAGCTTCTGCCATTTTATGCGTGTCTTCTTTTTTCTTTACTGATGCGCCTGTATTGTTTGATGCATCAAGAATTTCGTTTGTGAGTTTCTCTATCATAGAGCGACCTGAGCGTTTTTTTGCAGTTTCAATAATCCAGGTAGAACCCAGAGCAACACCTAATTCCGGTCTTACTTCAATAGGAACCTGATAAGTGGAACCGCCAATTCTACGGGCTTTTACCTGCAAAAGAGGGGTTACGTTTTTGATTGCTTTTTCAAAAATTTCTACGGGGTTTTCTTTTGTTTTTTCTTGTACTTTATCCATAGTTGAATAGAAAATCTTTTCAGCTACGCTTTTTTTGCCTCTGCGAACAAGTCTGTTTATAAACTTAGCTACGTCTTTGCTGTTATAAACCGGATCAGGCAGAGGTATTCTTTTTGCTGGTTTGCTTCTTCTTGGCATTTTATCTGTCCTTTATTAATTACTTCTTAGCTTTTTCTTTCTTAGCACCGTATTTACTTCTGGCTTGCGCTCTATTAGCAACACCTGAAGTATCCAAAGTACCTCTGATAATATGATATCTTACACCCGGCAAGTCCTTTACCCTGCCGCCTCTGATTAACACAACGGAGTGTTCTTGAAGGTTATGACCAACTCCGGGGATGTATGAAGAAACTTCAAACCCGTTTGTTAATCTGATTCTTGCTACTTTTCTAAGCGCTGAATTAGGCTTTTTAGGTGTAGTTGTATAAACTCTTGTACAAACCCCTCTTCTTTGAGGACAATTTGCCAAAGCGGGTGATTTTGTTTTTTTCTTGATTTCTGTTCTTTCTTTGCGAACTAATTGATTTAATGTAGGCACATGTACCTCCTTATGCCATTTATGCGTCTTTATAAGTTGAGTTTCGTTTGAAATCATGCCGGCAATACACCTGCATATAGCTTATAATAAACTACACACATAATAAAATGTCAAACGCTTACAAAAAAAGAGGCTGCAAAAATTTGCAGTCCCCTTTTTACTAATTGTTAAATATTTATTGACCGTAAGCTTTTGTTGTTACTTTTTTAAAGCCTAAAATATTTAATGTTTCAATATCATAGTGAGACAGGCTTCTGATTTTGCCGTCTTTCATAGCAGCGGTAATACTTGCATCACCGAGAGCAACTATTCCAAAATAACTTTTAGCGGTAGCAGAGCCAACTTTTGTTGCAACAATAGGGCTTGCTCCGCCGCCCGCTTCTGTTGCTTCTTTGAAAATCAAGCCTATTACACCTTCTGCATTGGCATTCAACGCCATAGTCATAGAAAGGACCGTTCCAAACACTAATGTAGCTAATAACTTTTTCATTTATAACCTCCGTTAAAATATACAAAAGCTATTATATATTACATTCAATTTCTAATCAAATTAAAAATATCTTTACAGGTCGTAAACAGTTCTCTTGCCTGACTTATAGGTATCATATTAGGTCCATCGCAAGGAGCATTGTCAGGGTCAGGATGGACTTCAAAAAACAAAGCATCAGCCCCTGCTGCAACTGCAGCTTTTGCCAATGTCGGTACAAATTGTCTCTCGCCACCTGTACTTACATCGTTACCGCCGGGAAGCTGCACACTGTGCGTGGCATCAAAGACAACCGGATAGCCAAGCCCGCGCATTATTGGTATTGCCCTCATATCAACAACCAGATTACCGTAGCCGAAAGTAGAACCTCTTTCTGTCAAAAGGATTTTGTCATTTCCCGACTGGGTTACTTTTTTAATGCTGTTTTTCATTTGAGAAGGGGCCAAAAATTGACCCTTTTTGATATTAACAACCCTGCCTGTCTTAGCAGCTGCTACCAATAAGTCTGTCTGGCGGCAAAGAAACGCCGGAATTTGCAGTATATCTGCAGCTTCTGCCGCTAAAGATGCCTGCTCTACGCTATGTATATCAGTCAAAACAGGAACGCCAAATTCTTGTTTTACTTTTGCAAGCAATTCCAAACCTTTTTCAAGGCCTATCCCTCTGTAAGAATCTATGGAACTGCGGTTTGCTTTATCAAACGAAGATTTAAACACAAAAGGAATATCAAGTTCCTGCGTGATTTTTTTTAACTCTTCCGCTGTTTTAAGGGTAATTGAAACATCCTCTTCCATTGCACAGGGACCTGCTATAATAACAAGTTTGTCATTGCCGAATACTACATTATCATTAATTTTAACTTTATTAAGCATTATTCTTGCCCTCAAATTTAATCTTCCAAAAATCTACATGAAGCATAGCAAGAAACGGAATTAATTCAAGTCTTCCTACCAGCATGTTACATATATATATAATTTTTGTAACAACATGCAAACCGTTAAAACTCTGCATAGGACCTATACCCATAAATCCTGGACCAATATTGCCTATCGTGGCGGCACTGCCTGTTACACCCAGGACAATATTTTCCTCAATCATGGATGTAATCCCCGATGATAAAATAAAAATTACAAAATAAAACATAACGAAACCGACAATCTGTCTTAAAACATCCGCAGGGATTACCATATTGCCTATTTTCAAAGGCAATACCGCTCTCGGGTGAAGAATCTGGGTAATTTCTCTTATTAAGTATTTTATAATAATTAAAACCCTCACAACTTTTATACCGCCGCCTGCGCTGCCTGCACTGCCCCCTATAAACATCATTGCAAAAATCAATACTTTTGAAGCATTTGCCCATAAATCAAAATCAGCCGATGCAAATCCTGTTGAAGTAATAATTGATATAATCTGAAACATTGCATCTCTTATCGCATCACTAAAACCGAAATGATTGTGATACATGAGCGTAAAAGCTAAAAAGCACGAAAAGACCAAAAAGATTTTAGTATAAAATTTGAACTCTTCATTGGTTATCAAAGCCTTAAACTGACCTTGAAAAAACACTCTGTACTGCAAAGCAAAGTTACAGCCCGACAAAAACATAAAAAATGTAATAACCCAAATAACCTCATTATTATTATACCCCATTATACTCGAAGGGTTGGGGGAAAACCCGCCTGCGGAAATAGTTGCAAGTGAATTACAAATACTGTCAAACCATGGCATACCGGCTATTTTCAAACAAATTATCTCCGCAACGGTTAGAATAGCATAGACCATCCATAACAAACTTGCTGTTTGTCTTATTCTCGGAGTAATTTTTTCTTCCGTAGGACCGGGAACTTCTGCAAAGAACATTTGCCGTCCTGCTACCGCAAATTGCGGTAAAACAGCTATAAACAAGATTATAATACCCATACCGCCAAGCCATTGGCTCATTGCTCGCCAAAAGAACACTGTTTTGGGATATGAAAAATTGGTCAGAATTGTAGCACCTGTGGTGGTAATCCCTGACACTGCCTCAAATAAGGCATTGATAAGAGAAAATCCGTAAAACAGATAAGGTATAGCGGCTATACAGGAAACCATTACCCAGGTCAAAGATACAATTAAAAGCGCTTCTTTTTTATTTAAGTCGTTAAAATTGTTCCTTGCACCCGATATAGCTGCAAAAAACCTGCCTGTTACTATTGAAACAATAGAAGCTGAAATAAAAGGAAGGATAGAAGAATAATCACAATAATACAATGCAACCAAAATTGGGGTAAGCGCTAATAACCCAAACCCTGTCAAAACTATTGCTAAAGCTGATAATATATAATCGGGTCTCATCGTTTAATAAATTCTTTTATTTTCAATACACTGTCTGATTTTGTAAATATAATCATACTGTCTCCTTCTCTGAGCATCGTATCACCTTTGGGGATAATAATACGTTTTCCCCTCTTGATAATACCAATAATAGCCCTCGTAGGAAAATGAATATCTTTGACAAGTTTATCTTCTATTTTCTCTGACACTTCAAGCTCAAGAATTTCCGCTTTTCCCTGCTCTACAGTAGCAATAATGTGAGTAGATTTATCAACAATTTTATTTTTTATCTCATCTAAGGTAGCAGCCTTAGGAGAAAGCGCAACATCAACCCCGACTTTTTCAAAAAGCGCAATTATATTTTCGTTGCCTACTCTTGTTATTATTCTTTTTACACCAAGTTGTTTTGTAATTAACGAACATAGCAGATTCTTCTCATCATTATTGGTAACGTTAACCACCACGGCACTCTCCGCTACTTCCTCCGCCAAAAGCTTAATATCGGTACCGTCTGCATGCAAAACCAAAGTATTTTGCAATTTTTCAGATAAAATCTCACATCTTTCAAAATCCCTCTCTATAATTTTTGTCCTGATGCCTACGCTCTCAAGTTTTTGCGCAAGCATAAAGCCTACGTTGCCGCCGCCTATGATTGCAACGGAATCTACCCTGCTTTGCTTATCAAAGAAATAATTTCTTGAAAGGATATTTAATGCATGTTCCGTTCCCATAAAAATAGCTTTATCATTCAATAACAGCTTAGTAGCACCGTCGGGAATAAACAGCTCTTCATCTCTTGTTATGCCGACAATGATAGTATCTTCGGGGAATGAACAATTTTTTAGCTCTTTGTTAATAATAGGGGTATCTTTTTTTATACGATATTCAAAAAGCCTTGCCTTACCGCCCTCAAAATATTCCACATCTATCGCTTCAGGTACGGTTATTATTCTAAAAATCTCTTGTACCAAAAGCTCTTCCGGCCAAATAACATAATCAATCCCTATTTCTTCAAGGTATGAGCCGTTATTTTTAGAATTAAAACTTTTAAAATACTCAAACTTACTCACAAACGCAACTGTTATAATCCCTGAAACTTTTTTGGCAGTCCATGCTGCTACTATATTAGCTTCATCCGTTTTACCGCATGCGATAAATAATTTTGCGCTTTTTACCCCTGCCATCTCTAAAACCTGAAGGTTAGCGCCGTTACCCTCAATAAAAGTAATATCAAGATTGTCAAACTCCTGACGAAGTTCATCATTATCATCAATTACGGTAACATCATTTTTATCCTGGAGAGCAGCGGCCAACAAATAACTTGTTTCATTTGCTCCGCTTATTATTATTTTCATAAAATTCCCATTATTTCATTACATATACCCAAATTATTATATCAACATCAAGCATATTTTTATTATCCTGAAACGGAACTATTCGCATAGCCTTTACAGAACATAGATAATTATATGAATAAAGTGTTGTTAAAAAATTCTTTAAAGAAACATAAGTGGAATCAAGCTTTAATTTCAATTCAACAACCCCTACGCTGACAGGCACCGTCATCTCGTTAACAGCAGCAGGATTAGGGGTATAAGAAATATTTATTATATTATTATTGTTCTTTTCAAGCATACTGATTACATTGGTAACTAAATCTATAGAAGAGCTTTCTACGGGTAAATTACTTAACGGTGATTTATATACTTCTACAGGAACAGTCTCCGTCTTTTTTTCCACAAGTTTTTCTTCTCTTCTTTTTGCATCAAGTTTTTGTTGATAGCTCTCAAGCTGAACTTCGGATTCTTTGGTTTTTTCAAGCAAATCAATAAAATCACGCCATTTAGGCACAACAAGCAAAATTGAAGAATATACCACAATTATAATTGCCATTATAATAATAACCATTGATTTAATATTTTTAGCAGATGTAAGAAAATTAATTATTTCCATTAGTTAGTATCCTGTTTAGGTAATGTTGTCGGCGGAGGCGGCAATTCTGAGTCTGAAGGTGCAGGGGCCGGCTTAGCAGGATTAACCTTTTTAGAGCCGGAAATATCAGCCGCATTAGGGTCAGTGCCTGCTTGAGTTTGAGCAGTGCCGGCTGCAGCCGGCACTGCGTTAAATAATGAATAAACAGGCTGCCCCAAGACAAATTCATAAACTTTTTCCACCTGCGGTGAAACGGAATAATCCTGGGTGTTATAGGTAGTATCCGCCACTTTTAGCGAACTTATCTTTAAATCGTTAAATCTTCCGAGACGCTTTAAACTGTCATAGTAATTCAAAACATCATCCATTGTATAAGCTGACCCTTTCATATAAAGAGCCAAAGAATCACCCATTTCGAACTCTTCAATCCATAGCATTGCCGGGATTTCTTCCCCTATAGCGTTATAGGATTTTGACATATCTTTATTATTAGTATAAGTATTTTGCAAAAATTCCTCAAGACTTATACCTCTTGCCTGAGGCTTATTTTCTAAGGATTTTTCTATAATTCCGACTTTTTCCACTACATCTTCATATGCTTTATTTTGGGCGCTTTCAAGCATATAACCGAGTCCGTATAAAACACCTACAAATAAAACTATTAAAACTACAAGAATAATCGAAATAGTTTCAAGCAGCTTGGAGGTAAGTTCTACATCTCTTCCCATTATGTTAATAAGAATAGAATCGGTACTCAACTCTACTACGGTATCAACAAAATTAAACCTGAAAGAATCAGGATGCTCCGCCCATAATGATATACCTACTATTTCGGGTGAAATTTTTTGAGCTTTTGATTGTACAACATTAAATCCTACTTCAACAATCGGTTTCTTTGTAAATTTGTTATCTTCTATATAAGACATAACAACGTCGGAGTTGACAGAAGACATAAGAATTTCAGCTGAAACATCATCAGACTGGCTCACTATAACCATTTGGTCCGCGGGATAATTCACTAAAGAAAGATTAAGAGAATCTGCAATAACCTGATAAACTTCATCTTCATTAAAAGATTTGACAGCAAGAGGCTCTTCAAAGATTTCAATAAGATTAGAACCTGACATAGCAAGAATATTGTAGCTATTTGGAGTTATTAAAACAACATTCCATTTTCTGTTCTCATCTACAATCAAACGTTCTATTTTATTACTTGCTATAATACCGCGCAGCATCGAAGAATAATTCGAATCAACAGCAAGTATTTTTATACCCACTCCTTCAAGAACACTGACTATTTGTGCCAATTGTTCCGACTGAATAGCCGTATAACATAAAAAAGCATTGTCAGGATTTTCGGTAGGAATTCTATAATAGCTTATGGAAGGGTCATACTTCTTAAATATGTAGTTTTTTTCAACCTCTGCGGTTAAAGAAAGTTTAATAGAGTCATCTTCCAAAGAAGCCGGAAATACCTGATGGCTGGTAATTACAGTAGGAATGGATAAATATACGGAAGAATTAAGGCTGAAACCCAGCTCTAAAAAAGCTTTTTTTAGAGCGGATTCAAAGTCGGCAAAATTTTCTATTTGCTTGGAAAAGCTGTTGTATTGAATCGGAACGCTTGTATAATTAATAATTTTATGAGTTTGTTTTTCAATTTCAGCAATTTCAACAACAGATTTAGGAGAAATATTAATCGAAACCAATTTCTTCTTATGCTGCAAATTATCCAATATTTGTTTTATATCAAAATCCATAAGTTTTTAATCCATTACGTATTGTACCCAAGCAGCTTAGCTAAATCATCGGGTCTTGAAGTTACCATCATAGCATCTTCGTAGGCAATCAATTTTCTGTCGTACAAATTCTTCAACGAAGCTTCTAAAGTAATCATACCATGTTGCGCTCCTGTTTGAATGGAACTGTACATTTGGATAGTTTTGCTTTCTCTTATGAGGTTGGCAATAGCGGGAGTAACAATCATAATTTCCTGAGCCAAAATCCTGCCATCCTGCCTGCCTTCAGGCGTTCTTTTAGGTAAAAGTGTCTGAGCAAGCACCGCTACCAAGCTTGTTGATAATTGAACTCTGATTTGCTGCTGCTGCCCTGGAGGAAAAGCGTCTACAATTCTGTCTATTGTTTGAATAGCGCTTGAAGTATGCAGAGTTCCGAACACAAGGTGTCCTGTTTCAGCCGCCGTTATAGCCAGCTGGATAGTTTCCAAATCTCTCATTTCACCGATTAGTATAACGTCAGGGTCTTCTCTTAATGAGGCTCTCAGGGCATTTGCAAACGTTTTTGTATCAGCGCCGAGCTCTCTTTGGTGGACTAAAGCCTTTTTGGAATTATGCACAAATTCTATAGGATCTTCAATTGTAAGAATATGGCAGGCATGGCTGGTATTAATGGAATCAATCATTGCCGCCAGGGTTGTAGATTTACCGCTTCCGGTAGGACCTGTTACAAGAATCAGGCCTCTTGGCTTTCTCGTTAAGTCTTTCACAATTGTAGGCAGCCCCAGTTGTTCTATAGTAGGTGTAACAGAAGCTACGGTTCTTAATGCTGCCGCGTAGGTACCTCTTTCTTTGTAAATATTCACCCTGAATCTGCCCAAGCCGAATATCCCATAGCTGCAATCAAGTTCCAAATGCTGTTCCAGGTAACGTCTTTGCTCTGCAGTTAACATAGAAAAAACCAACTGTTCTACATCTTGTGCCGTTAAATCAGGCAATTCCGTTTTTAATAATTCTCCATGTACCCTTATTATAGGCGGTAAACCCACTGACAAATGCAAATCGCTTGCATTATTATCAATTACTAATTCCAACAACTCATCAATAACCATCTAAAGAAATGCTCTCCTTGATTTTTATTCAATTACAATATTAACAAATAAAATTAAAATTAAAAATATGTTAAGCTTTATTTAATTTTACTGTATAATCCATTATAATGATTACATTCAATGGATGATTTTATGAAAAATATTTCTAACGCTTATTCATTGGCAGAAGTTTTGCTCGCCCTTACCGTACTTGGAATACTTATGGTACTGACTTTGCCTTCTCTTCTTCTTACTTATGAAAAACAAATTTACCTCTCAGGCGTAAGAGATGTTATGAATGAGGGGAACAAAGCGTTCGCGGCATTTGCATTAAAAGACGGCGCAAGTGGAAAATTATCCGCCACAAATCTTTTTGCTAATAATCCGCTTGTTGCAGGAAACGGGCTGGCGAAAGTTTATAAAACGGTCAAAGAATGTTCCGGTGCAGCGGGTGATTGCTGGTCAAAAAATCCAAAAACAAACATAGGCACTGTAGATTTTAACGCCGAAAACAGCTACAAGTTTATGGACGTAAAAGGCAAAACTTATTCTATAACTTCTTATGGTACCAACTGCCAAACGTTAGTTGCAACAAATGAGAATGCCATAAAATATCAAAAATTTGCCAAAGGCTGCGGCACATTCATAGTTGACCTGGACGGCGCTAGAGGACCTAATACCTACGGCAGAGATGTTTTTGGGTTTATAATACTGGATAATTATCCTGCATATTTGTATCCCATGGGCGGAAAATTTGATAATATAAACGGTCATTGGCAAGCAGCAGGAACCTGCGAGAGAGGCGGTGCAAATCATAGCCTTACATGTACGGGCAGGATTGTTGAAGACGGCTGGCGTATTAATTATTACTAAAAGGAGATAATATGTTTGAAATAAAAATAGAAGACCATTTCTCTGCTGCGCATCACCTTCTAAACTACGAGGGAGAATGCGAAAGACAACATGGGCATAATTGGAAAGTAGAAGTTTACGCTCAAGGTGAAAATCTTGATAAATCAGGTATCTTGATAGATTTCAAAGTGTTAAAAAAAGCGTTAAAAGAAACTCTGGCAGAATTTGACCACAAAGACCTGAACGAGCTTGAAGAATTTAAAGACAAAAGCCCAAGCAGTGAAAGAATAGCAAGGGTTATATATTACAGATTAAAAGAAAATTTTTATACCATCACAAAAGTTTCCGTATGGGAAACAGAAAGAGCCTGTGCCTCGTATTTTGAAGAATAGAAAAGGATAGATAATGAATATTTTATTTGTTTCGGCAGAAGTATCTCCGTTTGCAAAAGTAGGCGGATTAGCGGATGTGGCGGGAAGCCTGCCTAAGTACATTAAAAACCTCGGGCATGAAATCAAAGTGGTAATGCCCGCATACGGCTGCATAGATTATCAAAAATACGGAATTGAATACGTGAATTTTCCGCCATTGACAGTACAGATGGGCAGCAGCGATATCGGATTCGGCGTTATGAAAGGCAAGCTGCCGAATAGCGATGTTGAAATATACTTTTTGGCAAATGACGGCTACTTCGGAAATTTCAACTACATTTACCCGCAGTGGGTTTCTAACAGGTTTGAGCATGAACGCTATGCTGTTTTTTCAAAGGCTGTGCTTGAATTCACAATGCTGATGGATTTTAAAGCAGACATAATACACTGCAACGACTGGCATACGGCTACAATACCCATGCATCTCAAAGAAAGTTTTAAATATTCGGGCTTCCATGGCGGTATGAAATCTATATTCACGATACACAACCTTGCTTATCAAGGGCGTTATTCAAAAGATATTGTAGACTTTATCGGATTTCCTGCTGATTGGGCATGGCGTTTTGATATGCTTGAATGCTGCAAGGAAGTAAATATGATGAAGGGAGCTTTAAAGTTTGCAGACAAAATCACAACCGTATCACCGACTTATGCGTTTGAAATCCAAAGGGGCGAATACGGCGAAGGGTTAGAACAGGTTTTATATGATGAAAAATATAAAACCTGCGGTATTTTAAACGGCATAGACTACAATGAGTGGAATCCGGCGACAGATAAGAAAATCTTTGCAAATTACAGCAAAGATGATTTATCTGGCAAATTAAAATGCAAACTTGAATTGCAAAAAAAATACGGACTGGAAGTGAACGAAAGTATTCCGCTTATAGGTATAGTATCACGCCTCGTAAACCAAAAGGGATTAGACTTAATTGCAGCTATTGCGCATGAATTCAAACAAATGAATGCACAAATGATAGTATTAGGTTCGGGCGAAGGATGGTATGAAGATATGTTCAGACATTTGGGACTAAATAGCCGTAACATAAGAGATTTTATAGGTTATAACGCCACAGAAGCAGAATATATTTATTCGGGAGCCGATATGTTTTTAATGCCGAGCCGTTTTGAACCTTGCGGAATAAGCCAGCTTATAGCGATGGCTTTTGGCACTGTTCCGATTGTGCGTGAAACAGGCGGGCTTGTTGATACTGTTCAAAATTATAACAATGAAACTCAAGAGGGTACAGGGTTTAAATTTTGGAATTATGACGCCAACGGGCTTTTAGATACCATAAAGTGGGCTTGTGATGTATTTAAAGACAAAAAAGCCTGGCAAGAACTTGTTCGAAGGGATATGGAACAAGACTTCAGCTGGAATCTAAGTGCGCAAAAGTATATCTGGCTTTATGAAGATGTATTAAAGATATAACCGGCAAATTATTTTTTTACAGACTTAATAGAAATAATTGTATAATCAGCTTAGTAATCAGGAGTAATGTTATGAAATTACAAAATATTAACCACCAACAGTCTTTTGGCAGAGTGAGAACAATCCCCAAAACCGAAGATATGGAAAAAAATTGTTTCAGGTCAGGTACAATTAATTCAGTACTTGCTATTAAAAAGTACAAAGATGCATTTGACAGGGTAACCCCAAACAGTATCATAGATTTATCCGTTTCCAAAAAAATCTGCAAAGAGGGCTTGGGGCTTGCACCTTCGTTTGTGCCGATATTAAAAATAAAAGCAACCCCGAGAAATATAGACGGCAAAATAGTAAAAAAAGAAATTCCCACTTACGCTATAAGCAATCCTATGGAGCTATTGCAAGTATTTATGAAAATGAACGACGAAACACAAGTAATTAACTAGTAGTCTTCATTATTATTGTAATCGTCATCTTCATTAAGAGAAGCTAAATCATCCTGATAATCCGTATCAAAATCAGACGGTAAGTTATCGGCATCAGGCCAAATAGTAAATTTATCAAAAGTACACTTGTTCAAATTCAGCGACAGACTTAAATCGCTATCACTTAAATCAGATTCGGAAAAATCAGCTCCGCTCATATCAGCATCTGTAAAATCACAGGAATAAATTTGAGCGTTATTAAACTTGGTACCGTTTAAAACAGCGCCGTTGAATGCAACAGTAGTAAGGTGTGCCCGTGCAAAAGTTGCGCTTGATAGGTCTGTCCCTTCAAAGTTAACATTATCAAGCGTAGTTTCAGAAAAATCAGACCCGGATAAATCATGCCCGTAAAAAGAAACTCCTGACAATTCCATGCCCGATAAATCGCTTTCGGTTAAATCTTCAACATTGTTTTTAATTTCTGCGTTAAATTCATCAAATTTACCTTGTTTTAATAACTCAATAATATTTTCTGTCATAAACCAAATCCTTATTTAATAATATTCATTTGCATAGCAAGCAAAATAGCCTGGGTACGGTTTGAAACATTTAATTTTTTAAAGATATTATTCATATGAGTTTTTACCGTAACTTCTCTTATAAACAACTTTTTGGAAATATCCATGTTGTTTGCACCTTTTGCCACTAATTCAAGAACCTCTTTTTCCCTTGTTGTAAGGGGCGCAACGGGTTCATCGGTAGAAAATGCCAAATCCAAAGCCTTATCGGACTTTCTCTTTTCTTTGATTTTAGAGCGTCTTAAAATTGCTTCAATTCTGGCAAGAAAATTAGGTAAAGAAAACGGCTTAACAATATAATCATCAGCCCCGAATTTCAAACCCGAAACCTGTTTTTGCTCTGCGTCAACCGCAGTCAGCATAATTACAGGTAATTCTTCAAGATATTCTTTACTTCTGATAACCTTTAAAACCTCAAAACCATCCATGTTCGGCATCATGACATCCAAAACAACCAAATCAAAATGCTGGTTGGAATTAGTTAACATTTGCACAGCCTGAATACCGTCATAAGCAACCTGTACTTCATAGCCGTACATTGGCAAAGTATCTGCCAGATACTTAGGATGATCATCTACTACTAAAATTTTTGCAAGTGAGTCTACCATGCTTTTTCCTAAAATTTATTTACCTCATATTATAACAGTACTTTTTATTTTTTGAAAAGCAAATAATATTAACCTGATTTCCATTATTTAATAATTATTATATAATAAACGAAATAGTCAGATTATGCATGAGAGGAAATTATGTACCACAAAAATCTTTTATTATTGATGGAAAACAAAACAGATGACTTTGAAAACCGTATAGCGTTAGGAATGAAATCACATTTGGGCTGGAAAGAGCTTACTTTCAGAGGCCTTGGGATTTTATCAAGAAGACTTGCCAATCATTTAATTAAAATAGGTATCAACAAAGGCGATAAGGTTGCAATTTTATCGGAATCCATGCCTGAATGGGGCGCAACACTCTTTGCCTCTGTCTTGGCCGGTGCAACAGTAGTTCCTCTTGATATAAAACTTACTATTTATGAATTGCAATCAATTCTTGCCGATTGTCAGCCTAAATTACTCCTTGTTTCAAACGCTTTTCTGGAAACAGCTGTTGAACTGAAAAAAGAAATACCATCAATAGAAGATATAATTGTGCTGGACGGCAGCAGCGCAATGACAGAATACGCATCTATGTATAATATTGAAAATAACACTGAAGGCAAATGGCGGCACAGAGCGCCCAATAAAACCGCTCTTATTATTTATACGTCGGGAACAACAGGAAGCCCTAAAGGGGTAGAAATTTCTTTTAAAAATGTTTTAGCTCAAATTGACTCCATCAGTAAGTGTTTTGATTTTGGTGAAAATGACCAGCTGCTTTCTATTTTACCTATGAATCACTTATTTGAATTAACTGTAGGGTTCTTGTCATTCTTAAATTGGGGAACATCTATTTACTATTCAAAAAGTTTGAAACCAAAAGATTTATTCTCAATTATCAGAGATAAAAAAGTTACATTTATGATTGTGGTACCTGCTTTTTTAAAGCTGCTTAAAACCGGCATAGAAACAGAGGTCAATCAACTCTCGCCCGTGAGAAAGGCTATGTTTAAATTCTTCTACAGCATAGCGGATTATCTTCCTTTATGGACAAGAAAATTGTTATTCAAAAAAATACATGACAAGTTCGGCGGCAAATTCAAAGGCTGTATTGCAGGCGGTGCGCCATTAGACTTAGATGTAGGTATTTTCTTTAAAAGAATAGGTATGCTTGTGTACCAAGGTTACGGGCTATCTGAAGCAAGTCCTGTTGTGGCAACAGAAAGAGCATCAGTAAGCAAATTCCGCTCAGTAGGCAGGGCTCTACCTAACGTAAAAGTAAAAACAGACCCTGAAACAGGAGAATTGCTTGTAAAAGGCGATAATGTAATGAAGGGTTATTATAATCAGCCTGAACTGACGAAAGAAGTATTTACCGAAGACGGCTGGTTAAAAACCGGTGATATCGCCAAAATAGACAAAGAAGGTTTTGTCTTTATCACAGGCAGAATAAAAAGCATGATTGTATTAAGCGGCGGTAAAAAAGTATTCCCTGAAGAAGTAGAATCTGTACTTGAAAAATCACCTATGTTTGAAGAAGTTTGCGTATTTGGCGGCAGACGCACGGGCGGACAAAAAAACAGTACGGAAGACGTATGCGTTGCAATACTACCTAAGCAGGAAATAGCGGAAAGCGCACAAAATGAGCAGGAACTTGAAAATATTATAAAAGCCGAAGTAAAGAAACTTTCCCAAAGGCTTGCCGCTTACAAAAGACCTGTTAATATTATAACGGCAGATGCTCCTATGCCAAGAACCGCTACAAGAAAAATTAAACGCAATGAGGTAAAAAAACTGCTCTTAGGTTAAACTTTGCAACAAGAACGCAATATTTAATTCAAATTTTTCCTTATTAATATTATAATAAGAGTAGTATAAAGTGTATTGGAATAAAAATGCTTGGTGAAAAACAAGATAATAAAATAAAAGAAATAGAAAATGAAATCATTTCTCTTGAAAAAAAAGGAGACATCACCAATGCTATAAATATCTGTAAAAATGCACTGAATGAAGACCCTACCAATTCAAAACTCCATATAAAATTAGGGGATTTATACATTGAGAAGCACCAGGATATTTACAACATAAAACAGTACGCCGATGAAGCTATTACAGAATACCAAAGAGCATTAGAATCGAATACCGATGCCGATGTAATTCACTATAAAATGGGGCTGGCTTTCCTGTGCAAAGGCGAGTTGGACAAGGCGCTTTCTCATTTTAACTATGCGATTAATTACAGCCCGACTTATGCCGATGCGTATTTTATGGCAGCAAAAACCTTTTATAAAAAAGATAATATGCAAGAATGCATCAAAAATGCCTATACGGCTTTACACTATGAGAAACTGAGAACCTCGAAAATAAATTTTCTTCTGGCTGATGTTCTTAGTATTATAAATCCGCCTTCCTTAAAAAACAGTTTAAAAATTTGGTGGAGAAAAACATTGGCTGTATTAGGAATACCGTTTGATTCTTTTGTACTACACAATATATTTACAAAAATCAAAAATATGATAGAATTCTTACCTATATATACAAAAGGCTGGTATTTTGAAGAAACAGGCACAAAAGATAAAGCAATAGAATTGTATCAGGAAAAAATAGAGGAAGCGCCGGGTTGGATTCCTTTATACATTTTGTTAGGAGATGTATACAAATCAATAGGCAAATATGAAGAAGCCATAAACGAATACAGGATGGCGATTTGGATAGACCCCATAAATATTCCGGCATATCAATCCATGTGCCAGCTGTACGAAGAAATAGGAGATTATGACAAAGCGGTTCAAAGTTATAAAAAACTTATCAGAATACAACCGCGTAACCCCGTCTTATACAGTCATATTGCTAATATTCTTTATTTAAAAGGTGAAATTGATGAATCCATAAAATATTACCACTATGCTATAAATTTAAACCCCAGCAAAGACTGGACAAGTGTTGTATCTCAGACTTTAGGTTATGTTCTTCATGAATCGGTTAAAAATTATGATGCGGCAATAAGCGCATATCAAAGTGCATACCAATTAAATCCTAATGATATTGATACTTACATAAGCCTTGGAAGCGCATTCTACGACAAAGGTGATTACGATAACGCCAAGGTGGTTTATAATCTTGCGCTTGAACTTTATCCTGAAAACTCAAGAATACACTGTAATCTGGGTTATCTGCTCTGGGGCAGGGATGAAATCGACGAAGCTATCAAAGAATACGAGCTTGCTATAGCATACGACAATAACTATGACATCGCTTATAATAACCTTGGCGTACTGTATTTAGACAATTTAGGCAAGGTGAAAGATGCTATTGATTGTTTTGAGCTGGCTGTCGCTTCCAACCCGAACTATGCCCTTGCTTATTATAATCTTGGAAGAGCAATGGTTGTAAGAGGGGATAAAATTGAAGCGGCAAGACTCTATCAGGTTGCGCTTGATATAAATAAAATAACCAACGAGCTTGATGCGCAGGAAATTACCGAAAGATTAAACGACCTGTTTGAATAAATTATTTTTTACGTGCCACAATCAAAATAGGGTTATAAGTTAAAAATATCCCTTTTGTATCTAAGTTTTCATAATCCTTAACAAATTTTTCAAGCTTTGATTTAGTCCACAATCCTTTTATTAAAGAATTAGTGCCAATTTGTTTAATATATTTGAGAACGTCAAGCACCTCTTTAAACTCAAGCTTTTCTTCCCATTCCATAGTATCAAGAATATCAAAGTTCTCCGACAATATACTGCATATTTCGTCCTTTGGCTTATAGTTTAAAGACAAACCCAATGTATCTTTAATTTCCTTAAAATTAGCAACCCCAAAAGTGGAAAATGCTAAATATCCGCTGTTTTTTAGACAAATATGAAAACTTCTCAATGTTTCAGCCAAGTCGTCAAACCACTGAAAAGTAGCATTAGACATAATTAAATCAAACTTTTTATTGATGTTAAAATTCTGTGCATCTTCGTAAAAAAATAATATTTCGTCGCTGATTTTTCTAACATGCTCCTCGCAGTCCGCTATTAAATCATTAGCAATAAATTCTTTGAAGTTAAAATTATTAACAATCTCTTTGGTTAAAAGCCCCGTCCCCGAACCGATTTCCATTATTTTATCAAAATCAGATTGATGATTTTTCAACATATCAGTAAGTAATCTTGCCATACGTGCCTGAACGAAAGCACTATCTTCATAAGTAGCAAAACCTTTCTTAAATCTGCTTTCTATTAAATGTCTTTCTGCCATAAAAACCCCTTAGTTACCGCACAATCATAAAACGTTTTAATTTTTTTTACAAGCCAAATATTTTCATAAAGGCAATTTTTTTTAACAAAAATTTTTTATATATATACAAGGAAAAGGATGGATAAAAGCATGGGTAGCAATTTATTTCAACCAAATTCAGCAATCTTCAATAACCAACTGTTGCAGGAAAATTTAAATAATCCTCTCAGCCCTTATTATGTAGGAAATGCTATGGGTGCAGGTTATGGCAATTACGGCTATAACACTAACTTCCTTGGCGGAACAAGGTTAGCAACACCTCCAAGTGTGGATACATACGGCGCTGTTAACAGAGCTGTTGAAAAACGCAGTAAATTGGAAATGTTTTTAATAGGCGGCGCTGTCGCCGTAACGGCATTCTTGCTCAGACATAAAATTCCTCTTATAGGTCCGCTCCTAAAGAAAATTAAATTATAAAAAAAGCCTCCTTAAAAGGAGGCTTTTAAATTATTTAGAATTTGTAAACATTTGTTTAATACTGTCAAGAGAACTTAAAACACCTGTTGCTTCATACGGCATATAAACAATTTTGTTGCTTTCACCACTAACCATTTCTTTAAGCGCTTCTATGTATCTAACGGCAATAAGATATTTATCGGGGTCGCCGTTATCTTTAAGCGCCTCTATAACAAGTCTGATTGCCTCGGCTTCTGCCTGGGCTACTTTAATTCTTGCTTCCGCTTCACCTTCCGCAGTCAAAATTGCGGCTCTTTTTTCACCTTCGGCCTTATTAATTTCAGCTTCTTTAAATCCCTCTGCTTCCAGTACTTTCGAGCGTTTTAACCCTTCAGCTTCAAGGATTGTCGCTCTTCTGTCACGTTCGGCTTTCATTTGTTTTTCCATTGCCGCCTGAATTTCTTTTGGCGGAACTATATCCTGAAGCTCAACTCTGTTAACCTTCACGCCCCACTTGCTTGTAGCTTCATCTAACGAGGTTCTGAGTTTTGCATTAATAATATCTCTTGAAATTAGTGTTTCGTCTAAATCCATAGAGCCTATTATATTTCTCAAAGTTGTTTGGGTTAATTTTTCTATAGCATCAGGGAGATTTGCAATTTCATAAACAGCGCTTTTAGGGTCAATAATTTGGTAGTATAAAAGCGCATTAATACCTATAGTAACGTTATCTTTTGTAATTACATTCTGTCTTGGAAAATCATAAACAGATTCTCTAAGGTCAATTCTGTCCTTTAATTCAAGCATATTAATAGTGCCGCCGCCAACAAGCATTCTGGATATTTTATAGTGAATTCCTCTGGGTAATTCCATAAAAGGAATTAGAATATTTAACCCATGCTGCATTGTACGGTTATAAGACCCCCAACGCTCAACAATAATAACTTCAGCCTGTTGGACAATTTTTACGCTGGTAAGTACAAAAATTACAGCAGCTGAAATCAAAACAATAATAAATAAAGACATTACTTTCTCCTTTTTAATTATTTCTTTCTTACAATAGCACTCATTGATTCTATTTTTTCAATTATAACGACACTGCCTGATTCGATAACCGAGTCATCGACAGACTTTGCCGCCCATTCTTCATCAAAAACTTTTATTCTGCCTTTTAATTGGGCATTATCTACCTGCTCTATCACAGTAGCTTCTTTATCATTATATATATTGGTATTTGTATCATCTTTTACTTTTGATATAAAAAGCGGTCTTATAAATTTTATCAATAAAACTGCCAATATAGCGAATACTATTGCCTGCCATAGCAGTGAAAATTCAAGCCAACTTAAAAATGCAACGATAAAACATGCAAAAGCAATGCTTAACAAAAAAAGTGTCGGGGTGAAAATTTCCAATATAACAAGCACAATACCAGATATAAGCCAAACTAACCAAAGTTCCATTCTTTATTCTTTCCTTTACTGTATCATTATTTTATAATAACATTGGATTAAAATTTTGACCAGCTAATATCAGGAGTTAAGAATGACAGAATATGTAAAAAGTAAAATACGTTCAATCCCGGACTTTCCCAAAAAAGGAATTTTGTTCAAAGACATAACAACAGCTATAAAAGATACTTTGGCATTTAAACAAATTGTTGATTTTTTCACAGAGCAATTTAAAGATATGGATTTTGACTACATAGCAACTATAGAATCGAGGGGGTTTTTCCTGGGCGCTCCTATTGCTTATCTTATGGGAAAAGGGCTGGTCTTAATAAGAAAACCCGGCAAACTTCCTGCCAAAGTACATTCTGCTGAATATACACTGGAATACGGCAGCGACAAACTGGAAATCCATGCCGATGCTTTGAAAAAAGGCAGTAAAGTTATAATCATGGATGATTTACTTGCAACAGGCGGCACATTAGGCGCTTCAATGGAACTTATAGAAAGATCGGAAGCTCAAATTGTCGCTTCTGCTTTTGTTATGGAGCTGCAAGATTTAAAAGCAAGAGAAAAATTTGATAACAAAGTAAATATTATCTCCATGATTAAATATTAGAAAATATTTACATATCTTAACATCTTTTAAACCAACTAGACAACAAAATGTTGACTACCCATATCCCTTTATTTTAAGGGGTTTAAATATATTTAAAAATATTATTCTTTCATTTTTTATTTAATATGCCTCAAAACATGACTACACAAGGATTAGACATGGCAATTATTAAAAACAGAATGTTTTTATTTTAGTAAGAAGACTAATAAAACATTTTACGTTAGCTTAAAGGAGCAAGCCGATGGGCGCGATAGCAGGTCCAAACATAATACTTTTGATGATGGTAGCGATGGAGCATGATTTACAGGCTCGTATCAACGCTAAATCTGACCAAAGACAAATGCTGTCCATGAAGAGTATCTTTTTAGCTAGCCAAAAATCCACTTACTTCCAGGCAAACGGCAGTATGTCAGGTAATGACCCCAGAAGTAACGCTATCAATGCTCAATTACAAATGTTAGAACAGCAAGAAAAAATTATTCAAGCAATGGATAAAGTCCTTGATATGGAATTGAACAAACTGCAGAATGAATTGAAGATGGCTCAACAGCGCAGAGAAAATATGCAGAAAACCTTAGATAAGAATATTGAAACAGCCTTCGGCGGTGGCGGTAGATAATAATTAAAGCTTAAAAAAAAAGGGGCATCTAAAAGGCCTCTTTTTTTTTGTTCAGATTATTCGTGCTAATATCTTATAAGGATAAGGTTATAAGATATGCCAAAAGTTTTAAAAACACCTTTTAGTGAAAAAGAAGTATTAATCCCTGACGAAAATAACAGTATAATAATTTTTGCGATAGAAAGCAGCTGTGATGAAACGGCATGCTCCATTGTAAAAGACGGCAGAGAAGTTCTGGCAAACGTCATCGCTTCTCAAATTCCTATACATAAACAATACGGCGGAGTAGTACCTGAAGTTGCCTCAAGAGAACATTTAAAAGCCATCAATGCCGTAATTGAAGAAACTTTTACCCAAAGCGGTCTGACAGGACATAACATAGATGCGTTTGCTTCGACAATGGGTCCGGGGCTTGTCGGCTGTCTTTTGGTAGGGGCTAATGCCGCTAAGACATTAAGCCTTGTTTACGATAAACCTTTCATCGGAGTTAATCATTTAAAAGGGCATGTTTGTGCAAATTACTTAAATTCGGATTTAGAACCGCCTTTTATCTGTCTTTTAGTAAGCGGCGGGCATACTCAAATTATTAAAATCTCGTCTTTTGATGAACAGGAAATTGTAGGCGAAACGCTTGATGACGCCATAGGAGAGGCATACGACAAAGTAGCAAGACTGCTGGGCATTCCCTATCCCGGCGGTATCAATCTCGATAAACTGGCGCAAACGGGCAATCCTGACGCTTATAAAATCCCAAAACCAAAAGTCGGGGAATTTGATTTCAGCTTTAGCGGGATTAAAACCCACATGCTCAAACTAATCCAAAATTTAAAAAACCAATGCGAAAAAGATAACACCCCCATGCCTGTAGAAGATATAGCGGCAAGTTTTCAAAAAACGGTATGCGAATATTTGGTGGAAAAAACCAAGGCATGCGCAGACAAATACGGATATGAAACCATAGCGATAGCCGGCGGAGTAGCGGCAAATTCAGAACTGAGAAAAAAAATGTCAGCGCTAAAAGATGAAGGCTACAATACTTTTGCACCACAGATGCAGTTCTGTACAGACAATGCCGCTATGATAGCAAGCTGCGCTTACTTTTTGTCTGATGTGTATACGGATTTGACGGTAGAAGTTTTTTCAAGAGCTTAATAAGGTTTGGTGAATTTTCCCATAATGACATCAGACTTGGCGCCTGTTGCAGACTTAACGTTATTTGCCATGTCAAAGTAAGCGGCATAAGCAAGAAATGCAAATGCTATAACTTCTTTGAATTTATTTGAAATCCCAAAGTCCTCATGTGTCATAATAGGAATTTTATTATCAAATTCAGAGGCTAACATCTTTATTATAGTTGAGTTATAAGCTCCTCCTCCGCCTAAGATAACACGGTCGATTTTATTATTGGGCAAAATAAAATCTTTGTAAGCATTGGCAATGGTTTTTGCGGTAAAAGCCGTAACTGTAGCCATAACATCTCTTGCATCAGACGGAGGATTGGAGTTCAAAAACCGTTCAATAAATTGCAAGCCAAAAAGCTCTCTGCCTGTGGTTTTTGGCGGTGAAAGCTTAAAATATCCGTTTTGCATAAGCAAAGCAAGCCAATCTTCATCAACTTTCCCTGATTTTGCTATTTTACCGTCTTTATCATAAGGAACACCGAAAAATTTCTTCGCACAATAATCAATTATCATATTCCCCGGTCCGGTGTCAAAAGCCATTGTATCAATATTTTCACCAACCATAGTAACGTTTGAAATACCACCTATATTTTGAATAGCACTGTTTAAACCGTCTTTTTTGAAAAATATTTCATCGAAATACGGCACTAAAGGAGCGCCATCTCCGCCTGCGGCTATGTCTTTTGTCCTGAAATCACTTACAGTTAAAATTCCCGTTTTTTGGGCAATAACAGAAGACTCGCCTATTTGCAGGGTACTTTTTAGAGAATAATGTTCAAATTTTTTATCAAACGGATAATGATAAACAGTCTGCCCATGGGAGCCTATTAAATCGATATCAGATGTTGAAATCCCTGTTTTTTCGCACAAAGCCAAAACCGCCTGTGCAAAATATTCGCCAATTAAAAAATTTGTCTGGCAAAGGTGCTTAATACTGACATGTTTTTCAAAAAGTTCAAAAATCCGCTCTATCATCAAGGGAGAATATTCATATACAATCCCGTCAATAAATTCAAAAGTAAAATCAGGTCTTATCCTCACTAAACCTGCGTCAATACCGTCAACGCTTGTTCCTGACATCAACCCGATAACAAGCATTTCTTTGGGGTTATTTGACAATTTCTGTTTCATACTCGGGGTTTTCTTCCTTCTTCTTCATAAGCTCATCCATAGTCAACAAACCTGACTGAGCGCCGTATTGGGTAACTACATAAGCAGAGTTAATTGATGCCAGTTCAAGTGAATCGCCTATACTTTTTTCAAGCTCAATATAACAAGCGCAAAAAGTACTTGCAAAACAATCCCCTGCACCCAGCGTGCTAACCCTTTTGCTCGGGAAGTTTTCGATATAATAGAATTTTTCACCGTCATAAGCATAAGCACCTTTTTTACCGTCTGTGATAACCACTACATCTTGTACGTAGACCTTAAAGGCTTTAAGCATTTCTTTAACGTAATCATTAATAGGTGAGTGCTTATATTTTTGGTAGCGTTGTTCTATTTTGGTAACTTTTGTTGCTTCCTGAACGTTCAAAGTTAATACGCTAACCGCTCT
Organism: Candidatus Gastranaerophilales bacterium; assembly: GCA_028696075.1. Classification (NCBI taxonomy): domain Bacteria; kingdom Bacillati; phylum Candidatus Melainabacteria; order Candidatus Gastranaerophilales; species Candidatus Gastranaerophilales bacterium. Next base: position 7,565 of record JAQVHS010000012.1, on the reverse strand, counting down.
TAAGGTAGAGGCAAGCTCGTCCAAGGTCTTATCAAGCGCCTTACTGCCCAAGTTATAAGCCAATTTAATATTATTTTTCAAACAAAATTCCGCAACAAATTCTACTATATTGTCTTTAACAGAACTAACAGGCGCACAATAAATCCATTTTGTTTTTTTTAGCTCTTCAAGATTAATATCAGAAATCATCAAATCCGAGTTAGCGCCTCTGTAAGCCAAAACCGTTCTATCCCCTTCAAAGCTCGTCAATATTATTGAAAAACCGGTTTTTTCTTCCCCTGTAGCAACAATAAGATTTTCGCTTATATTATGATGTTTTAATCTTTCCCGTACGCTAACTGAATTTGCGCCTGTACCTATTTTTATCACAGTGGCAGTGTTTAATCCCAGCGTTGCAAGACAAACTGCCGTATTAACACCGCCGCCGCCTACATCAAAAGACTGTTTGTCAATCTGTATTTTTGCTCCATAAGGCAGACAATATAATTCCGCCTGTCTTTCTATACTGCGAACAGAAACTATGTGCGCATCATTGCTCTCAACAAATGTATCAATTGTTGCACTTCCAAAGGTTACTACATCAAACATTTTTCACTCCAAACTAATTAAGCTTAGAAAAATTATAGCTTCTCAATGAGGTATAAGTCAAAAACGTATCTTTTTATTTTGTACTATTTACGCCTAATTCCCGTGCAAATTCATATGAAATTTTTTCCGATAAAGCTTTTGCGTACTTGGGATTTTCTCTTGCATAAGATTTTATTGCCAATTTAACGGCATCCGTAAGGGTAGCAACATCACCGCCATTTCTGCTTACATAAATATAGCGCAGCATTCCATCGTCATTAAATGACGGCAGGGTTCTTTTTAAACTCTCTAAAGCCTCGCCGTTACCGCCGCTTCCATTGTCCACTATTATGCTAACTACGGGTGTATTTTTAATTTTTTCTCTTGTTATATTTCCTTTTATATAATTTTTCAAATTAAGCATTTCTACATCATTACTGCTATCACCTGATACAATAATCAAATCATCCGACTCTATAGCTTTTTTAAGCGCAGCCAAAGGGTCAGACAACTTCGAATAAACAGGTTGTACATTCGGCTTAATTTTAAGTCTTCTGCCGTCCACTTCCGTTATAAAATCACCCAGTTCATTATTTGCACGATGTTTGTTAAGATTTTGCGCAAGAGCATTTGCAATCTCGGGAGTTTGCGCCTTCAATCCTATAAACAACTTCCCGTCGTCCTCTTTAACAACATAATTTTTGGGACGCCCTGCATCCCGGTAGGTGATTTTAAAGTTATAATCAGAGCTGTTATTGGTAGGTGCATACACAAGCTCATTGCCGGTTTTGTGCTCGCAAAAACGCTTTATTCTGTGCTTAAGTGCTTCATACTTCCAGTTAAAAGCTTTTGCCGCCTCTCTTTTTTGATAAGTAATAGTATCAGGAAGATAAAGCCTTGATTTATGAACGAAATTACTGTATTCATCAGGGTTTGGGTTTAGCTTTTTAAATTTATCTATAATAGCGGCGGCTTCAGGCACCAGAGCAAAGTTATCACCGCCGTCTCTGCTCACAAACCTGTCAGGCAAAGGGTGAGCTATTCCGTTTTGCTCAAAAGTAAATACGTTGTTTTGAAATTCGGGCAGATTTCTACCGCTTGTTAAAGTAAAGGTGAATTTTGGACGTATCTTCGATAAGAAATCGTTAAATATCCCAAAATTATACTTTGCATCCTCAATTTGAGAAGCATTTTCAGGGTTGCGGATATTTTTCACAGCATTTTGACTTGCCTGAAAAAAGGTTTTGTCATAATCAGAAAATAAAGAGGTATGTCCTGCCCTGAAAGATGTTTGGCTTTGATTGCGGCAAAGAGAATTTATAAACATCGCGCTGCCTTGTTTCCCTAACTTCTGCATAAAACAACCAAAAAACTTTCTTTTGATAGTTTATACTTACAAAATCAAAAAATTGTTACATTGAATAAACTTTGACTAAAAGCAAAAAGGTATGTAAAATAGAGTTTTGAGGGGATAATATTAATGAGAACCGTAGATTTAATAACAAAGAAAAAACAGGGCAAAGCCCACACAAGACAAGAGCTTGAATACATAGTAAACGGTATCGTTTCGGGCGAAATTCCTGATTACCAGCTTAGCGCCTGGCTTATGGCAGTGTATTTTCAAGGGATGGACATTGAAGAAACCGCTATTTTAACGGAACTTATAGTTAATACAAGCAAAACACTTGACCTCAGTCATATTTCAAACTACATACTCGATAAGCATTCCACAGGCGGGGTAGGCGATAAAATCACTCTGATTTTAATTCCTTTAATAGCAGCCTGCGGCGGCGAGATAGCAAAGCTTTCCGGCAGAGGACTGGGGCATACGGGCGGCACCATTGATAAACTCGAATCCATAGAAGGCTTTAAAACCGATTTGTCGATGGAAGAATTTACCGCACAGGTAAAAAAAACAGGCTGCGCTATAGCCTCCCAGACAGGTGAACTTGCTTATGCCGACAAAAAATTATACGAGCTCAGGGATGTAACTTCAACGGTAGATTGCCTGCCGCTCATTGCCTCAAGCGTTGTTTCAAAAAAAATAGCTTCAGGCGCAAATGTGATTGTACTTGATGTCAAATACGGCGACGGCGCTTTTTTAAAGACAAAAGAAGAAGCCGAAAAGCTTTCCGTAATTATGGTTGATATTGCAAAAAAATTAAACCGTTCAATAACAGCTGTAATAACCTCTATGGAGGAGCCTTTGGGACATAATATCGGCAACGCGCTTGAAGTCATTGAATCTATAGAAGTTTTAAAAGGTAAAGGGCCTGCGGATTTGGTGGAATTGACTTTAGAGCTTGGAAGTATTTTGCTTGTAAATTCTAAAGTATTTCAAACAAAAGAAGAAGCTAAAGCAAAAATGCTTGAAAGCATAGCAAACGGCAGTGCTTTGGCAAAATTCAAAGAACTTATACAAGAACAACACGGCTGCAGCGAATGTACAGAAGATTACTCAAAACTTCCGCGAGCATCGATAATCAAAGAAATCAAGGCTAAAAAAGAAGGTTTTATAAATACTATAAAAGCCTATGAAATAGCCTTGGGCTGCAAGATTTTAGGCGCAGGCAGGGATAAAAAAACTGATGCTATAGACTATGCAGTCGGAGTGGTACTTAATAAAAAGGTCGGTGAGTTTGTGAAAGAAGGCGAAATCCTATTTACCATACACGCAAATGCTATGGAAAAGTTAATTCAGGCAGAAGAGTTGTTTGAACAGGCTTTTGTAATATCAGATGTGCAAACTGCCAAAGAACCGCTGATTTACAAGGTGATAGAATAATGCTTACCGATATTAATACAGATAATTTAACCCCAAAGAAAAAAGTAAAAATCCTTAACGAGGTCAAAGAAATTTGCTCACAATGCAAGGCTTGCGGTCTTCATAAAACGAGAACCAATGTTGTCTTTTCAGACGGAAACCCTAGTGCAAAACTTATGATAATAGGCGAAGCTCCGGGGAAAAATGAGGATGAGAGGGGTTTGCCTTTTGTGGGTCGTTCGGGACAATTGCTTGAAAGGCTTCTTGCAAATGAAGGTATCACAAGAGCAAACGATGTTTATATCTGCAATACGGTAAAATGCCGACCTCCTGAAAACAGGGTGCCGACGAATGAGGAAAAAGAGCTTTGCAAGGGTTATCTTGATGCCCAAATAAGTCTTATTAAGCCTGAAATTATACTTTTATGCGGAGCTACCGCAGTGCAGTCAATGCTTGATGTCAAAAAAGGTATAACCTCGATTAGAGGCGAGTTTTTCGACGGACCGTTCGGCGCCAAAATGATGCCGATATTTCACCCTGCCTACCTTCTTCGCTACCAATCAGATAAAGAAGGCTCACCAATGCGCCTTATGAAAGACGATATCAAGAAGGTTAAAGAATTTTTGTCACGATAATTAAAAATCAAACAAATCATTTAAATTAATATTGAAAGCTTTTGCCAGTCTTTTAGCTGTCGAAATCGTGGTATCAGAGATACCTCTTTCAATTGCGCTTAAATAACTCGGTGAAATTTGCGTTTTAAAAGCAAGTTCATCTTGTTTTAAATTATGAGAACCACGCAAGAATCTGATACGTTCCCCGAATTTCCTGCATAGTACTTTGTCTAATTTGAACGTCTTTTTACCCATATTAAAATTATGGGATTTGTTTCTGTAAATTACAAACTATCCGATAGTTTTAATATCCTTTAATATCTTTATTATATGAATTATTGACAATTATTTTTTATAAGAATAAGATGCTTTTATGAAAGATGAAAATATACAAAAAATTTTATTGGAAGCAATTTTGACGGGAGAAGTTTTATGTGCTGCCTTGAAATACAGCGAAGAAAAAGATGAAGTTATAGACGGCTGCAGCTATGTAGCCCGACAAATACAACAAAAACTCAAGCAATTATTATCATAATAAACAACAATAATTATTATTGATACTTCCTAACAAATAAATATATTTATGACATTTATAAATATATTATTATGAAGTAATAATATTTTAATTAATGACAAAACAATTGCACAAAAAAGTGTACAAAAATCGGCATTCAATTATATGGAACAGGCTAATTAGGCAACAATATGGAAATTTTTAAGAATTACGGCAATTATAAAAAGTACGAACCGGAATATCTGCATTGGAAAAATAAAATTGACCGGGAAGAAGCCAAACGTCAACAGTATTTGCAAAGCAATCCGTTGAATGAAAAAGAAAAACTTGAGGCTTCTCAAAAAGGTAAAATTCTTCTCAATGCAATTGACATTATGGATGAATATTCTCAAACAAAAGCAGAGGATGTAGAAATTGCTACAGATATTGCCGGAGGTCATATACAAAGTATGATATATGTAGGGATAATGGCTATAGCCGGAATACTATTCACAAAATCTAATAAAATTAACAGCTTTTTTAATAAAATATCCAAAAATTATTCGGCTGAACTAATCGGAATTATGGGAGGGGTTATTGCAGGGCTTGCCTCAATCCCTTTTGTTTCGCTGACTGCAAAAGCCCAAATAGGAGCCTCAAGGCAAGGCAGGTTTGAAGCAATGAGAAAAGAATTGGATAATCCTGCTCATTTTGCAAATTTATCGGAAGAGCAATTGCAAAAAGCCTTGGAAATTTCAAAAAATATACAGCTTGATGAAAATGATTTGAAAAATATAAACAAAGCAAATATACAAAAAAACCCCTTTGATTTTTTTAAAACAATAAATAACCTGTTAAAAGAGAGAAAATTATACCAAAAAGAAAAAAATGAATTTGAAAAGCAACTTAATCAAAACCAAGAAAAATTTGCTAAACCATTAATTAACGATGAAATTCTCGAAGCTAAGAAGGATAAACAATTACTTGCAAAATTGGTCAATAAAATAGATATTGCCTCACAAGATTATGCGGAAAATATTGAGATGCTGACAAATATATCAACCGTTTTATTAACAGGAAGTGGTATCGTTGGAGGTTTATTAACAAATAAGGTTCTAAAATTATGCAAAATTGATAACCTAAAATACGGAAATATAATAAGACCCGCAGCATTTCTTATAACAACATTATTACCTTCAATATTATTTCAATCCTACTTTACAATGCTGCAAAAACAGGGCTCTCGAATAGGACGGTTTAAAGTAAAACAAGAACTCGCTAAAGATATAAATAACTTTGCTTACATTGATGATGAGAAAATTAAAAATATACAGGATGTAAAATTAGCCCCGGAAAAGAAGCCTAATATCTTCAAATTTTTGTTGCAAACAATTAAAGACAACAAAGAGTATCAACAATATTTAAAAACCGAAGCCCGAGAAAATAAAAAAAGAAATAAAGCTGTTTCAAAATTAAATTTATCTCAAGAACAAATAAATAAAGCGAAATCTCTGCAGCTAAATACATTTAAGGCTTTTAACGAGGTTGATGATATGTCCCAAAAATATGCCGAAAGTGTAGAGGCTGTAGGAGAAGTGGCACAAAATACTTTCGGAAGATTGTTTAAATCTTTGGGAATTATTTTAGGGATGATTATTGCCTATAAGCCCATAATGGATGGGAAATATAAAACAATTGAAAGCCTTAAAAAAACAGATTTTTCCAGATTTATATTTATTCCTCTGTTCAGCGCACTTTGTGGTATGATTCCCTCTGTGCTGCTTGAAATTTACGTAACAAAAGAACAGAAAAAAGCTTCAAGAGTTGCAAATATGATGGCAATTAGAAATCTTGACGACTATCGGCATTTTGTGAATTATGAACAGGTAGAAAAAGCTAATATTCAAAAGATAATAGACAATATCTTTAAAAAGCAAGTGATATCTTAATCTATATAACCAAAAGGAGGTTTAATGAAAATTCAATCTATACGAACTGCAACTAACGAGTTAAGTTTTTCTTCCTTGAAAAACAAAAAAGACAGCAATGTTCCAAGTATGAAGCTTTATCCGTCAGCTATATTAACAGCTTCTGCAATTGGTATTACAGCATCTTTGGTTGGGTATACAGAGATAACAAAACAACCTTTGATGAAAAATAAACCTCTAATGTTAGCAATTGGATTTCTAGGTGCTTGCTTAGGACTTGGCTTTTTTACTTTTTCCGAAGCCACTCGTAAATGGTCAAATTATTTTATTAACAAGGAAGCCAACGAAAAATACCTTAACTCTTAAGCTTTTTCAATATTCTGCAGTAAATTTCTAAGATTTATTTTTAAAGGTATTCTCGTGCTATTTACTTTAAAAACATCTAATATATTATCAGAATTTCTAGTTTGAAATAGTATTGTCATTGGCGAATTTTCTTTTCCCATTGATGACATTGAATTTTTCAAAAAGGTATAACCTCAATCAGAGGCGAGTTTTTCGACGGACCGTTCGGTGCCAAAATGATGCCGATATTTCACCCTGCCTACCTTCTTCGCTACCAATCAGACAAAGAAGGCTCACCTATGCGCCTTATGAAAGACGATATCAAGAAGGTTAAAGAGCTTTTGGATAAAGATTAAAAATCAAACAAATCGTTTAAATTAATATTGAAAGCTTTTGCCAATCTTTTAGCTGTCGAAATCGTGGTATCAGAGATACCTCTTTCAATTGCGCTTAAATAACTCGGTGAAATTTGAGCCTTAAAAGCCAGCTCATCTTGTTTTAAATTATGAGAATTACGCAAGAATCTGATACGTTCCCCGAATTTTCTGCATAGTACTTTGTCTAATTTGAATGTCTTTTTACCCATACCAAAATTTTGGAATTTGTTTCTGCAAATTACAAACTATCCGATAGTTTTAATATCCTTTAATATCTTTATTGTATGGGTTATTGACAATTATTTTTTGCAAGAATAAGATACTTTTATGAAAGATGAAAATATACAAAAATAACAAAACAAAATGGCTAACCTATCGATTAGCCATTTTTGAGCGTTGAAAATTTTGTTTTTCTAGCCCATTTCTCTCTCTTTCCCTAAAAATTGAATGATATACCTCATTCAAAAAGCACTCCCC